>JASBUE010000312.1 GCA_030148045.1 Candidatus Tenderia sp. | reverse complement strand
CCGGGGGCACCGGCCTGTTGCAGCAGCACCATGGCCTGCACCACCGCGCCGTAGTTGACGTTGCTGTCGCCGCGCACCACCACCGGCGTATCCGGGTGTTTACGTAAAATGATGGCGACGCGATTGACAATCTCCTCGGCTTCAACCGCTTCCTTCTCATCGCCGCCGATATTGATATAGAAATTGCCCTTGGCGTCGACGCTGACCTCGACGGGCTCACGGCTCTCCTTGTCCAGCGGCTTGGCGTCGGCCTGGGGCAGATCCACCTTCACCCCTTGTGACAACAGCGGTGCGGTAATCATGAAGATCACCAGCAGCACCAGCATTACGTCGATGTAGGGCACCACATTGATCTCGGCCATCGGCCCGCGACGTTGGCGATGCTGGGCCATGGCTATTTTTCCCCGCCGGCCGGGACATGGGCCTGGCGCTGCAGGATAGAGGTGAACTCGTCCACAAAACTGTCATAATGGCTCACCAACCGCTCCACATCGCTGCGAAAACGGTTATAGGCGATCACCGCGGGGATGGCGGCAAACAGGCCCATGGCGGTGGCGATCAAAGCCTCGGCGATGCCCGGCGCCACCATGGCCAGCGTGGCCTGCTGTACGTTGCCCAGGGCGCGGAATGCGTTCATGATGCCCCACACGGTACCGAACAGGCCGATATAGGGGCTGGTGGAACCGACGGTGGCGAGAAACTGCAGGCTGGTCTCGAGCTTGTCGGCCTCGCGATTGAGATTGACGCGCATGATGCGTTGCGCCCCCTCGACCACCGCCATCTGATCGGGAGCGCTCTGCTGGCGCAGCTTGATAAACTCCTTGAAACCGGCCTTGAAGATGCGTTCCAGGCCTCGCACCTCGGCGTGGTTGGCGCCCTGTTCGTAGAGACGACTCAGGTCGCCGCCGTACCAGAAGCGCTCTTCAAACGATTCCAGTTCTTGGCGCGCCTGCTTCAGTGCCTTGGATTTGTTGAAGATGATGGTCCACGCCATGATCGAAACAACCAACAGCAGCAACATCACCAGCTGCACCAGCAGGCTGGCGTTGGCAAGCAGGGAAATAATCGACAAATCAGCAGACACTGGCAATCTCCGTTGTTATATATTTCGGGATGGGTCGCGGGCGCAGCGCCTCCGCATCCAGGCAGGCGATCTTGATCCGGCCGCGGCAGAGTTGAGTAAGGTCGTTGTCCCGACGTGTAACCTGTTGGTCGAAGCTCATGCTGGCGCGCCCCTGCGCCACCAATTCGACCGACACATCCAGGCAATCATTGAAACGGGCCGGTTTGAGATAGGCCACATCCACATGGGTCACGGCGAAGAGCACGCCATCCCGTTCCCGCAGCCGGTCCTGTTCGATACCAAACTGGCGCAGCCACTCGGTACGGGCCCGCTCCATGAAGCGCAGGTAATTGGCGTAGTAGACCACACCCCCACTGTCCGTGTCTTCGTAATACACCCTGACGGGCCAGCTAAACGTTTGCATTCTTATTTCTGTCAAAACGGCTTTATTCAGTGACCCGAACGGGCCGAAAAAGTTGCAGCCATTGTATTACAGGCGGCGGATGACTTCGTGAATTATTCGTCAAACAGATCCAACGCATCCTGATGCTGCTGATCCGCCACCGGCGGCGGCGTCAAACCGAAATGTTCGTAAGCCTGGCGCGTCACCACCCGGCCGCGCAGGGTGCGCATCATAAAGCCCTGCTGGATCAGGTAGGGTTCCAGCACGTCCTCGATGGTGCCGCGCTCCTCGCCGATGGCCGCCGCCAGGCTGTCCACCCCCACCGGGCCGCCGTCGAATTTCCGCAGGATGGCCAGCAGCAGCTTGCGGTCCATCATGTCGAAACCGTGGCTGTCCACGTCGAGCAGATCCAGCGCCCACGCCGCCACCTTGACGGTGATGCGGCCGTCGGCCTTGACCTCGGCGAAGTCGCGCACCCGGCGCAGCAGGCGGTTGGCGATACGCGGTGTGCCGCGCGCACGGCGCGCGATCTCGACGGCGCCGTCACGCTCGATCTCCACATTGAGGATCCGGGCCGAGCGCTCGACGATAGAGGTGAGATCGGCGGCGCCGTAAAACTCCAGCCGCTGCACGATGCCGAAGCGGTCGCGCAGCGGCGAGGTCAGCAGCCCGGCGCGGGTGGTGGCCCCCACCAAGGTGAACGGTGGCAGGTCCAGCTTGATGGAGCGGGCCGCCGGGCCCTCGCCGATCATGATGTCGAGCTGATAATCCTCCATGGCCGGATAGAGCACCTCCTCCACCACCGGGCTGAGGCGGTGAATCTCGTCGACGAACAGTACGTCGTGAGGCTCCAGATTGGTGAGCAGCGCCGCCAGGTCGCCGGGGCGTTCCAGCACCGGACCGGAGGTGTGGCGCATGTCCACCCCCATCTCGTTGGCGATGATGTTTGCCAGGGTGGTCTTGCCCAGGCCGGGCGGACCGAAGATCAGGGTATGATCCAAGGCCTCGCCGCGCTGCTTGGCCGCCTGGATGAAGACCTCCATCTGTTCGCGCACGGCGGGCTGGCCCACATAATCGGCCAGTTTCTTGGGCCGGATGGCGCGGTCGATGGCCGCTTCCTCTTTGGAGGGTTGGGCGGCGCTGATGAGGCGGTCGGTTTCGATCATCTGTTAAGTCCACTGTGCTGGCATGGCCATATCTTAACCCGCCGCCGCCTTCAGAGCCTGACGAATAATCTCTTCGCTGCCCAAACCGTCGCAGCTGACGCCGCGCACCATGCGGCTGGCCTCGTTGGCTTTGTAGCCCAGCGCCACCAGGGCACTGACCGCGTCCGCCAGCGGATCATCAACCCCGGGGGCCACCTCGGCATGTTGCGGCAGGGTGATTTCAGCCTTGATCTCGAGCTTGTCGCGCATCTCGACGATGAGGCGCTCGGCGGTCTTCTTGCCGACGCCGGGCAGGCGCACCAGGCTGGCCACGTCGTTTTCCTGCACGCAGCGGGCGAAGGCGTCGAAGGACATACCCGACAGGATGGCCAGGCCCATCTTGGCGCCGACACCGTTGATCTTGATCAGGTTGCGGAAAAAACCGCGCTCGGCCTCGGAGGCGAAACCGAACAGCAAATGGGCATCCTCGCGCACCACCAGGTGAGTGTGCAGCACCACCTCAGCGCCGATCTCGGGCAGGGTGTAAAAGGTGCTCATGGGCGCCTCCAGCTCGTATCCGACACCGTTCACGTCCACCAGCAAGCCGGGGGCGCGTTTGACAAGCAACTTGCCGCGCAGGCGACCGATCATGGTTGCGCCTCGACTGAAGCGCGTGGCGCCTGCGATAAGGTTGACAGCGGAGGACGAAAATCCCCCCTAGCCCCCCTTTGCAAAGGGGGGGATGAGGGTGCCATCGACCCGATGCGGTTGCCATTCCCCTGCGTCCCCCTTTGTATAGGGGGGAACGACCATGCCGCCTGCCCCCACCCTTGTAAAGAGGGGAATGACCATGCCGCCTGCCCCCACCCTTGTAAAGAGGGAAATGACCGCACCGCCTGCCCCCACCCTTGTAAAGAGGGGAATGACCATGCCGCCTGCCCCCCCCTTTGAAAAAGGGGGGATGGGGGGGATTTTCTAAACAGCCCCATGACAATAACGTTCAACATGCAACTCACCCTCTGTTTGTCCCGGTAATATTTTGCGTGATTTCCCGGGTATGACGATGACACAGGGCGCAGGCCAAAGCATCGGCGGCGTCCTGATGCGGCAGGCCGGGCAGATTCAGGATGGCCCGCACCATGAACTGCACCTGGGCCTTGTCGGCATGGCCGCGGCCGACAATGGCCTGCTTGATCTGGGTCGGGCTGTATTCGAACACCTCCAGGGCCCGGGTCACGCCGGCGCAGATGGCGGCGCCACGGGCCTGGCCCAACTTGAGGGCGGAATCCACGTTGTTTTTGACGAACACCTGTTCGATGGCCATCTCGTCGGGGCGGTATTCGCAGACGATTTCGTCCACCGACTCGAAGATGGATTTGAGTCGTTCGGGCAAGACCGAACCGCTGACGCGGATGCAGCCGCTGGTGATATAGGAGAGTTGGCCGTGGGCGATCTCGATCACGCCAAAACCGGTGATGCGGGAACCGGGATCGATGCCGAGGATGCGCAGCGTCACGGCCGACCTGCGCTTCTTACAGGGATGAATGTTACTTGAAACAACATGACGCTCTTAATCAATCCCTTCTCTGTTGGGTAGCAACAAAAAACGCTATGCCCACCGTCTCAAGCTCTAATCCAATTGCTCCAGCACCGCGTCGGAAAAGTCGGCATTGGTGTAGACATTCTGCACGTCGTCCAGATCTTCCAGCATGTCGATCAGCCCCATCACCTTCTGCGCGTCATCCAGCGACAAATCCACCGTGGTGCTAGGGGTCATGGTGACATCGCTGTTTTCGGGCTTGAGTCCGGCGGCCGCCATGGCCTCCTTGACGTCGACGAAATTCTCCGGCGCGGTGATGACATCGATGCTGCCGTCGTCATTGGTGACCACGTCTTCGGCACCGGCCTCCAACGCCATTTCCATGATCTTATCCTCGTCGCTGCCGGCGGGATAACTGAGTATGCCCTGTTTGCTGAACAAATAGGCCACCGAGCCGTCGGTGCCCAGGTTGCCACCGCGCTTGGTGAAGGCGTGACGCACCTCGCCGACGGTGCGGTTGCGGTTGTCGGTGAGACAATCAACCATCACCGCCACGCCCGCCGCGCCGTAACCCTCATAGCGCAGTTCTTCGTAATTCTCGCCCTCGGTATCCCCGGAACCGCGTTTCACGGCCCGATCGATGGTATCCTTGGTCATGTTCTGGCCCAGGGCCTTGTCGATGGCGGTGCGCAGGCGCGGATTGGAGGCCGGATCGCCGCCGCCCATCTTGGCCGCGACCGTGATCTCGCGGATCAGCTTGCTGAAAATCTTGCCGCGCCTGGCATCCTGCGCCCCCTTGCGGTGGCGGATATTGGCCCACTTACTATGTCCTGCCATGGTTCCTCTCGTTGTTCTACTTGTTCAACTTTTTTGCTAAATAGCGAGAGTTTACCATTTCTTGGAATCTAGGCTTAATCACTGAAAAAAGGGGGCGGGACTGTTTGAGTACGGGGGAATATCAAACAGGGCCCCCAAGCGGGAGGAAAACGGTTCATGGTCTGCATCGAGGGGGATTAGCGTAGATCCCCATCGCTGTTGCTCTGTTACTCCTCGATGATGGCGGCAAACTCCTCCTGATCCAACGCCCCATCCTGGTCCGAATCGGCCTGTTCAAAATCCGCCAGCGTGACACCCTTCTCGGTCAGTTCCTGTTTGGTGATTTTATTATCCCGGTTGGCATCCAGCTCACCGAATTGCCACTTAGGACCCTGCATGCTTCGCATCCCGGGGTCCTTGTGCCCCTTATCCATCTCCCCGGCAAAGGCCGGCACCGCACTCAACGCCAACGCACAAGCTGCGGCCATCAGTTTTTGGGTAATCATTTCCTTACTCCTTTGTGAATACGTGACTTGCCTCTCGACATACACGGCGCAGACACAGACAGCGCAGTTCGGTCTTGTGGACCTTGTCGAAGCAGTAATGGCAACCGCCGTGCCAACAACAAATCAATGACTTCAAATCAATAAGTTATAAAAACACCCCCTGACGCCGGAACCGCTGTTGGAGCGAAATACCGCCAAAACCGTCGCCGACTGGCAACGGCATTAGGCGCCTTCACACGCGACATGCGGAAAAACCGGGCATGACAGCCTGTCACCCATTCGCGACAGCCGTTTTTGAATCACGACGAGCGGCCCCATTTGGCCCCTCCTGCCGCAGCTGTTAGACTGAATAAGGACTGCAGCCACCACAGGACATCCATAACTGTCATGATGATCAAAGAGTTACTGCAATCCGCCCACCGCTTTCTGTTCGGTCTCACTGTGTTTGCCGCGCTGGCCGGCCCGGCCGCCGCTTTCACCCCACCCGACGTGCTGATTGTCGGCCAGGTGGCCGAACCCAAATCCCTCGACCCGCAGGCCGTCACCGCGGTCAACGATTTCCGCATCCTGATCAATCTCTACGACGGCCTGGTGCGCTACCAGGAGGGCAGCCTGGAGGTGGAGCCGGCGCTGGCCGAGTCGTGGCAGATCAGTGACGATGGCAAGACCTACACCTTCAAGCTGCGTAAAGGGGTGAAATTTCACGACGGCACCCCCTTCAACGCCGCGGCGGTCAAATTCAACTTCGATCGCATGCTGGAGGAGGACCACCCTTATAGCGACACCGGCCCGTTTCCGCTGGCCTTCTTTTTCGATGCCATCGTCGAGACCAAGGTGATCGACGAGCACACCGTGCAGTTCAAGCTGGACCAGCCTTACGCACCACTGCTCTCCAATCTGGCCTATCCAACCGGCCTGATCGTCTCGCCCACGGCGGTGAAGCAGAACAAACAAAATTTCGGCCGCCAGCCGGTGGGCACCGGCCCGTTCAAGTTCGCCAAGTGGGAGAGCAACCGCCTGGTGGCCCTGGAAAAGAACCCAAACTACTGGGACGGCGCGCCTAACCTCAACGCGCTGGTATTCCGGCCGATCACCGACGCCAACACCCGCGTCACCGAGTTCCTCTCCGGCGGCATCGACCTGATGGTGGAAGTAGCGCCGGACAACATGGACATGTTCAAGCAGGATCCCATGTTCACCGTTTACGAACAGGCCGGTCCGCACTTGTGGTTCTTGATCCTCAACATGAAAGCGGGGCCCTTCCAGGACAAGCGCATGCGCCAGGCGGTCAACTATGCCATCGACAAGCAGGCCCTGGTGAACGACGTGCTGCAAGGCACCGCCAGCGTGGCCACCGGCCCCATCCCCGCCGCCTTCGACTGGGCCCATAACGACGAATTGGAACCCTATCCCTACGACCCGGAAAAGGCGAAAAAGCTGATCAAGGCGGCCGGCTTTGATGGCGCCGAGCTCACCTTCTATGTCACCGAAGGCGGTTCGGGCATGCTCAACCCCATCCCCATGGGCACCGCCATCCAGGCCGACCTGGCGGCGGTGGGGCTGGATGTGACCATCGAGACCTATGAATGGAACACCTTCCTGGGCAAGGTCAATCCCGGACTGAAAGGCAAGGCCGACCTGGCCGAGATGGCCTGGATGACCAACGACCCGGACACCCTGCCCTACTTGGCCCTGCGCAGCGACGCCTGGCCCGAGTACGGCGGTTTTAACTCCGGCTACTACGCCAATCCCAAGGTGGACCAACTGCTGCAAGCGGCCCGCGCCGAGACCGACCGGGCCAAACGCGCCGAACTCTATAAAGAGATGCAGGCCATCGTCTATGAAGACGCCCCCTGGGCCTTCATCGCCAACTGGAAACAAAATGCCGTCAGCGGCGCCAACGTGAAAGGCTTCGAACTGCAGCCGTCTTTTCTATTACTGCTCAAAGACACCTACAAACAGTAACCCCTCTCCCTCAGGGCTAGGGTGAGGGGATCAAAACAAACCCGCCGCCAGGCGAACGAACCAACGACCACCATAGATGAAAACCTACATCGCCAAACGATTGCTGCTCATGCTCCCGGTGCTGTTCGGCATCTCGGTGATCGTGTTCTTCATCATGGCCCTGATCCCGGGTGACCCGGCCCTGGCCATCCTGGGGTCTTACGCCACGCCGGAAAACGTCGCAAAGCTGCGCGCCGAATTCGGCCTCGACAAGCCGCTCATCGAACAATACTTCACCTGGCTCGGCAATGTATTGCGGGGCGATTTCGGCCGCTCCTACAGCCTCAACCGCCCGGTGATCGACGAGGTGCTGGAGCGCCTCGGCCCGACCCTGCTGCTGGCCGGGACATCTCTTTTACTCTGCACCGTGTTTGGCCTCATCGCCGGGATAATATCAGCGGTCAAACAGTACGGCTGGCAGGACAAGCTGCTCACCCTGTGCGTACTTATCGGCATCTCCACGCCCTCGTTCTGGCTCGGGCTGATCCTGATTCTGATTTTCGCCGTGCAATTGAAATGGTTCCCCGCCAGCGGCATGTACGCCATCTACGGCGGCGGCGACCTGCCCGACCTGTTGCACCATTTGATATTGCCCGCCGTCACCCTGGCGGTGGTGGCCACCGGCGTCATCGCCCGCCTGACCCGATCGGCCATGCTCGAAGTGTTGCGCCAGGATTACGTGCGCACCGCCCGCGCCAAGGGGTTGCGCGAGGGCCGGGTGATCTACAAACACGCCTTCAAGAACGCCCTGGTCAACATCATTCCGGTGATCGGCATCCAGGCCGGCTTCGTCATCGGTGGGGCGGTCTATATCGAGACCGTGTTCCAATGGCCCGGCATCGGCCGCATGCTGGTCACCGCCATCACCACCCGCGATATTTTGTTGGTGCAGGGCGGGGTGCTGGTGGTGGCGGCCTGTTATGTGTTGTTCAATCTGCTCGCCGACGTGCTGCAGCGCACGCTGGACCCGAGACTGGAAAGCTGATGGGCGAAACAACGGCAGATCAACGCGTCGAGGTCAAACCGGTCAGCCGCCGCCCGGGGGTCTGGGCGCGGCTGCGGCGCAACCACCTGGCGGTGTTCGGGCTGGTGATCGTCGCCGTAATCGGCCTTATCGCCCTGCTGGCCCCCCTGCTGCCGCTGGCCGACCCGGACGCCACCGATCTCAGTAACCGCCTGCAAACGCCCTTCACCGAGGGGCACCTGTTGGGCACCGACCATCTGGGCCGAGACATCCTGTCGCGCATCGTCTGGGGCGCCCGGGTCAGTCTGGCGGTGGGCATCGTCGCCACGTTGATCGCCGCGATTATCGGTTCGCTCATGGGCATCCTGGCCGGCTTCTACGGCCGCTGGCTCGACAACCTGCTGATGCGCAGCATCGACATGGTGATGGCCTTCCCCTACATGCTGCTGGCCCTGGCCATCGTCGCTGTGCTCGGGCCGGGGCTGATGAACGCCCTGTTCGCCATCGCCATCGTCAACATCCCCTTCTTCGCCCGCTCGGTGCGCGGCGTCACCCTGGGCCTGGTGCGCCAGGAATACGTGGACGCGGCGCGCCTCTCCGGCCTGTCGGATCCGCGCATCCTGGGAGGCGAGATCCTGCCCAACGTGCTGCCGGTGATCATCATCACCATGTCCACCACGGTGGGCTGGATGATCCTGGAGACCGCCGGCCTGAGCTTTCTCGGCCTGGGCGCCCAGCCGCCCCAGGCCGACCTGGGCTCCATGCTGGGCGAGGGACGCAAGCTGATGATCACCGCCCCCCACGTGGCCACCATCCCCGGGCTGGTGATCCTGGTGCTGGTGATCGGCATCAACCTGCTGGGCGACGGCCTGCGCGACGTGCTCGACCCGCGCCTCAAGGCGGGCGCCCTGGTGCGGCCCTCGGCGACCACCGAGGTGGATCGTAAACTCAAGACCGCGCCGCCGGCGAAGAAGGAACATCAGGCGCTGCTGAACGTCGACAACCTCAAGACCCACTTCATCCTCGGCGGTGACATCTACAAGGCGGTGGACGGCGTCGACTTCCAGCTCAAGCCGGGCGAGTGCCTCGGCATCGTTGGCGAATCGGGCTGCGGCAAGTCGGTCACCGCGCTCTCCCTGCTTGGACTGGTACCCAGCCCGCCCGGACGCATCGTGGATGGCCGCATCGACTACCGTGACAAAAACCTGCTCGACATCTCCATCGAACGGCTGAGCCGGATCCGCGGCAACCACATCAGCTACATCTTTCAGGACCCGCTCACCACCTTGAATCCGCTGTTTTCCGTCGGCGAGCAGATTGCCGAGGCCATTCGCCGCCACCAGGGCCTGGGACGCAAACCGGCCATGCGGCGTGCCATCGAGCTGATGCAGACGGTGCAGATCCCCAATGCCCGTGAGCGCGCCCAAGCCTACCCCCACGAGCTATCGGGCGGCATGCGCCAACGCATCGGCATCGCCATGGCGCTGGCCAACGACCCGGAGATCATCATCGCCGACGAGCCCACCACCGCCCTGGACGTGACGGTGCAGGCCGAGATTTTAAAATTGCTGGACACCCTGCGCCGCGAGCAGCAGCTGGCGCTGATCTTCATCACCCACGATTTCGGCGTGGTGGGCGAACTGTGCGACCGCATGCTGGTGATGTACGCCGGCCGGGTGGTGGAGACCGGCACCACCGATGAGATCTTCGCCCGGCCCTCCCACCCCTACACCAGGCAGTTGATGCAGTGCGTGCCGGAACTGGGCCAGGCGGACAGAAAGATCAACGCCATCCACGGCCTACCGCCGGCGGTGAACGACCTGCCGCCGGGCTGCGCCTTCGCCGAGCGCTGCAACTACGCCATCGACGCCTGTCACCGAGGCGAGATCGAACTGGAATCGCTGGGCGCCACCCACGCGGCACGCTGCATCCGTATCGAAAAAGTACGCAAATCGTGAGCACCATCCTCGAATGCAAGAATCTTTATCAGACCTTCGGCGGCGGGCGCCCCCTGCTGGGCAAGACCAAGCCACACATCCAGGCGGTGAGCGACGTCGGTCTGGCGATCGAACAGGGCGAGACCCTGGGCATCGTCGGCGAATCGGGCTGTGGCAAATCCACCCTGGGGCGCATGCTGGCGGGGCTGGACCGGCCCAGCGCCGGCGAGATCCTGTTTCGCGGCCAGCCGCTGGATCAGCTGCTGCGCGACGACCCGGCCCGGCTGCGGCGCCGGATCCAGTTCGTCTTCCAGGACCCGCTCAGCTCGCTCAATCCGCGCAAGACCGTGCGCCAGATTCTGGAAGCGCCGCTGGAGGTCTTGCTCGGCATGAGCAAGGCGGCGCGCGCCGACCGGGTT
>JASBUE010000309.1 GCA_030148045.1 Candidatus Tenderia sp. | reverse complement strand
AAAAGCGCCAATCAATACTCACAGAGCACAAGGGCGCGAGGCGCGTAGTTTAGTATTCTAAATGAGCAACGAGCAACGCCGAGTGGCGCTTTTTCAGGCGCAACCCGAAGGGCTGGACCTCATTTTCCGCCTAACTGCGTTATCACTCGCTTATTTGGAATAACCAAACCACGCTCGTTCTGCCTTGTTAGGCGAAAAATGAGGTGCCAGCAGTGGCGAAAATGAAATCTCAACAAGCCATAGGGTCAGCAATGCTTGGGTTAGGAGCGAAATGAATTACTTTGATTCATCGGCAACCTTTTTCGTGTTCAAAGGTCTATCTGTGCAGGCGATTACCGATGACCGCTGGGGGGTTGAGGGTCTCTACAGTCAGAAATTCAGTGTCGGAATATTCTTTTTTCTGCTGTTATGCATCATCCTTTTCACAGTTATCGTGTTCAAGTTCATGAAAAGTAGCGGTAAAACCACTGAGGCAGGCAGGTCGGTCAAGCGGCTTAAAACCGGTGAGAAAATAATGTTTTTTTGGATTTACTTCGGGATTGTTGTGGCGGTGATCATGGCCGCGATGCAGTTGCTGCAAGGCTATCTGTTTTAAAGGAGAACTTCGATGGATTTAGATAAATTACCTGACGGATGGACAATTTACGTCTGGCTGATTGCCGGCGCGCTGATCATCGGTGCGGCGATCTACGCATTGCGTTGGGCCAAGCGCAACGAGCAGTTCGATGAAGATATCAAATACCTGGTCTTTGATGAGAATGACAAAGACAAGATGACACCCGAGGAATTCAAGAAGAGCCAGGAGGTGATGAAGGCTCAGATGAAGCGGCGCGAGGAATTTTTGAAGGAAAAGGCCGAAGCCGAGAGACTGAGAAAGAAAAGCTGAGAGTTAGATGCGTAAAGGTGAGAAAGGGATTCTTGTAGCAATTGCAGTTATAGTTCTGGTGTTTATAGGCATCAACAGTTATCGCCAAACCCAGGTCGCCGAACCAGATCAAGGGATACCTTTTTACACGACCGCGGCTACCGAATTACAGGAAAGGGGGGCGCATTTGTTACGCCTGCATGCGTGCCGTGATTGCCACACGCTCTGGGGTGTGCGCAATCCGATGCAGTCAGTGCCGTCACCGGCGCTCGACGGCATCGGTTCTTTACGCAGCGAATCATGGCTGTATGAATATCTCTCGGCTGACGATCCGCAGCGCATCTTGCCGACCCGGTTGAAAGCGGAGTATCAGATGCCTTCATATGCCTACCTTTCTGAAACTGACCGAAGGACGCTGGCCGCCTATCTGGCGAGTCTGAGGGTTGAAGAGTGGTATCTGGATGAGGTCAAAAAATCCGAGTATGAAAAATTGACAGGTGAAACCTACCGGGACGGTGGTGATGAATAACCGTTTAATGGCGATTTTCATGGGTTCGCTGGCCATCGGGGCTGGCGTGCTGGTCAACTATGCCGGTGACAAGTTGCTCGGCATTCGCCTGGAGCTGTTTTGGGGGGTCGGCACCTTCAGTCCAATCTGGGTGCTGGACCTGTTTCTGGTGCCGTTTATCGCCGGTGCCGCGGTGTCGCTGGTCTATGGCCTGGGTGGAAAGCTGCTATGTTATTTCGTTCCGATTATCGTGCGCGGTATCAGCTACATTCAGATGATGAATTATGAAGGGCTGCCCGAGGGTGTGACCCTGTTGCCGTTCTGGTATTGGATACTGGTGCTGATCGTGGCCATCGAAGCGGCCGCCTTTGGCGGCGCCTTTGGTGAGATTATGGTGAAGAAAACCTATGGTCGGCGCCCCAAACATTTGCTTCACAAACAGACCTCCGGTGGTAGCCCCACAAGTTCCGAGAAGTGATGGCTAAGCAGTATCAAAACAGACGCCGGCTCAGCGAAAATGAGCGGGTCAAACGCAAGCGTTTTCTCGCAGCCACTTTAGTGACTTGCGCCGCTTTGGTGATGGTCGCGGGGTCGCTGCATGTGGTTGATCTGGGGCATAATCGCGTGTTCCAGGAGATGCCGGGCAAGGCGACCTATGATGTGGCTGAAATGGAGTCCCGTATTCGTGCCGCGGGTGAAGATATCACACTGCACGAACGGCACGAGTCCGGCAGGATGGAGGTTGTCAAGTACAGTCCCGAGGAGGTCGAGGCAATGCTCGGGCCCGGGATGTGGGCTGAAATCGATACCATGATCACCGTCCCGGAGGGCCCGTTTTTGATGGGCTCGGACCGGATCAGGACCAGCGCGCAAAATCGTCCGCAGCATGAACTGATTCTGCCGGCGTACAAAATCGATAAGTATCCGGCCACCAATGTTCAATACGCCCGTTTTGTCGCGGAACAGGGCTACCGCGCTCCGCTCGATTGGGAGCAGGGCCGAATCCCCGAAGGCCGGGAACTGCATCCCGTCACCATGGTCTCGTGGTATGACGCCAGTAACTATTGCACCTGGGCGGGCAAGCGGCTTCCGCGCGAGGCGGAGTGGGAAAAGGCGGCGCGGGGTGAGGATGGCCGCCGTTGGCCCTGGGGCGAGCAGATGGAGCCGGCGCGACTGAACACCTATTACAGCGTCGGCGCGACAACGGAGGTCACGGCCTATCCGAAAGGCGCCAGCCCTTACGGTGTGATGGATATGGCGGGTAACGTATTCGAGTGGTTAGAAGATGATTTTCTGCCTTATGAGGGGAGCGATGCCGGCCAGGAGCTGTTTCAGGGGAAGGTCGCGGTTGCTTCGAGCCCCGCAGATCGGGCGATGAAGGTGGTGGACCTGGTGGGCGTTGATGCCAAATACAAGGTGTTGCGTGGCGGGTCTTGGAAGAGCGATCCTTTTTCCACCACCACCTATCACCGCAATTATTCATGGCCGCACTATGCCTCCGATTTTTTCGGTTTTCGTTGTGCGGCGGATGTCAGTGCAGAGGGGTGGAGATGAAAAGGATGCTGAGTCGGTGGGTCGGGGCGGTTGCCTTAATGCTGTTCATGCCGACGGCCATGGCGGACAGTTATCGCTACATGCATGTCACGATCGACACGCCCTGGATGATCTTTGTGTTTTTATTGTTCGCGGTTCTGTTGCCGTTTATCCTGATGGCGATACTCTATTGGCATAACGCCATACGCAAGAACAGCGAGGAAGATGCAAGAGGCGGCAAGTGAATATGTCTCTTGCAAGTCGATTGAGGCATCGTGCAAAGAAAGTCTTGGCGGGCTTGTGTCTGCCAATCTTTATGGCATTGCCGGCGCCGGCGGTGCTGGCCCAGGAGCAAGCCGGGCGGGCCGACGACGCGATGGAGATTATGGAGAGCTTCAATCAGCAGCTGCTGGAGGAACAGGAGCTCTACGAGCTCACCGACGAGGATAAGCGTACGATCCTCTTCTTCATGGGTATCGCGCTGTTGCTGCTGCTCGTCGTCACGGCCTATCTCGGTGTCTCGATGGTGGTCTTCGGCAAGGAGGTATTTGTCGCCCACATGATTAGTGCCGGCCTTACCGTGACCCTGGGCCTGGCCCATGCAGTGACGGCGGTTGTCTGGTTTTTCCCTTTTTAAGTTTCCTGATGCGCCGCCCAAGCTTTCCCTTGAAGCTCAAGGCGTGAGCCGATGACGGCCGAGGTTCCG
>JASBUE010000285.1 GCA_030148045.1 Candidatus Tenderia sp. | reverse complement strand
CATCATCATGGTCACGCTCGTCATTAAACTGATTTTCTTTCCCCTGTCGGCCGCCAGCTACCGTTCCATGGCCAACATGCGCAAGTTCGCCCCCAAGATGCAGCAGCTCAAGGAGCGTTACGGCGACGACCGCCAACGCATGAGCCAGGCCATGATGGAGCTGTACAAAAAGGAAAAGATCAATCCCCTGGGCGGTTGTCTGCCCATGATCGTCCAGATCCCGGTCTTTATCGCCCTCTACTGGGTGCTGCTGGAGAGTGTGGAACTGCGCCAGGCGCCCTTCATCCTCTGGATCCAGGATCTGTCCATTCGTGATCCCTATTACGTGCTGCCCCTGCTCATGGGCGTCAGCATGTTCGTACAGCAGAAACTCAATCCGCCGCCGCCCGACCCGGTGCAGGCCAAGGTGATGATGGCGTTGCCGATCATCTTTACCCTGTTCTTCGCCTTTTTCCCGGCGGGGCTGGTGTTGTACTGGCTGGCTAACAGCATCCTCTCGGTGGCGCAACAGTGGTACATTACCGCCAAGATCGAAAAGGCGGCTGAGAAGAAATAGTAACAAGGGCGCCAGGGGCGCCCTTTTCATTTCAGGCTATGCAAGAGCGCAACGACACCATCGCGGCAATCGCCACTCCCCCCGGCCGGGGTGGGGTAGGCATCATCCGTGTCTCAGGACCGCAGACGCAACAGATCGCTAAGATGGTGCTCGGCGACTGTCCGGCGCCACGGCATGCGGCCTACCTGCCCTTTCGCGATGCCGATCATCAAGTGCTCGACGAAGGCATCGCCCTCTACTTCCCGGCGCCTCACTCCTTTACCGGTGAGGATGTGCTGGAGCTGCAGGGCCATGGTGGTCCGATAGTGCTGGATATGTTGCTGTCGCGCGTGGTGGCGCTGGGCGCACGCCTGGCGCAGCCGGGTGAGTTTTCACGCCGCGCCTTTCTCAACGACAAGCTCGACCTGGCCCAGGCCGAGGCCATCGCCGATCTCATCGAGGCCGCCTCGGTGCAGGCGGCGCGCTCAGCGCTGCGTTCGTTGCAGGGCGAATTTTCCCAACGCATCCATGTCCTGGTCGAGGCCATGATCCGGCTGCGCATGTATGTGGAGGCGGCCATCGACTTCCCCGAGGAGGAGATCGACTTTCTCTCCGATAGCGCCGTGACTGAACAATTGCACGGTATTATTGCCGACCTCAACACCATCCTGGCCGAGGCCCAACAGGGCTGCCTATTGCGCGAAGGCATGAACGTGGTCATCGCAGGCCAGCCCAATGCGGGCAAGTCCAGCCTGCTCAACCAACTGGCCCGGCGCGAACTGGCCATCGTCACCGACATCGCCGGCACAACCCGCGACACGCTGAGACAGGAGATCAGCGTCGACGGTCTGCCCGTCCACATCATCGACACCGCCGGCCTGCGCGACAGCAGCGATACCGTCGAGAAGATCGGCATCGAGCGCGCCTGGTCCGAGATTCAACAGGCCGACCGCATTCTATTGCTAATCAATGACGCGGACGGCATCACGCCGCAAGACCAGGCCATTATCGACAAACTGCCACGGCATATCGCTGTCACCGTAGTGCGCAATAAGATTGATTTAAACGATACCCAGCCCGGCACGGCCGACGGCCCCCTCGGTCAGGAGATCGCCCTCTCCGCCAAGACCGGCGCCGGCCTGGAGCTGCTTACCCAACATTTAAAACAGTGCGTCGGTTATCAAAGCAATGCCGAAGGCAGCTTCATGGCGCGGCGCCGCCACGTGGACGCCCTGCAAAGAGCGCTCGAATTGGTGCTGCGTGGTCAGCGACAGTTACAACAACACCAGGCCGGCGAACTGTTGGCCGAAGATCTGCGCCTGGCCCAGGAGGCCCTGAATGAGATCACCGGCGAGTTCGGCAGCGACGATCTGCTGGGTCGCATCTTCAGTTCCTTTTGCATTGGTAAATAATCGCTAAATTTAAGCGCCCACCCCGCTTCAGGCACTGGTCAACATGCCACTCAGTGGTGTAGCGTTAAACGCAGGCGAAGCAAAACATTCATTTCACCGTGACAGGAGTTAAACAATGGCAAACGAAGGCTATCACGAACCCATCGCTGAATTGTCGGAAGAAACCCGCGACATGCACCGGGCGATTACCTCCCTGATGGAGGAGTTGGAGGCGGTCGATTGGTATAACCAACGGGTGGACGCCTGTAACGATTCCGAGCTAAAGGCGATCCTCGCGCATAATCGGGATGAGGAAAAAGAGCACGCCGCCATGGTGCTGGAATGGATTCGTCGTCGCGATCCCAAATTCGACGGCGAGTTGAAAGATTATCTGTTTAGCGACAAACCCATCGCACACGATTGATCCGGGGTTGCCGCTCCGTCTGTTAACCGAATTGTACTGACCGCTTGCTGAAGGTGAACATGTCATACCCGGTGGTCGGAAAGCGGGGCTGTTCACTCTCATCCGAGGCACCGACAGTGATGAGTAAGGGCCGGAAATGTTCAGGCGTCGGATGATTGCGGCGCGTCTCGGGGGCGCTGTTTTCCCAATCCAGTAAGCGCGACCGGTCATTGAGCAAGGCATCCGCTACCCAGTTATCAAAATCGCTCACCCATGTCGGCGTCGCTGTGTAACCGCCGCCCAACCCTTCGCGCAGGTTGTGGGTCAGCGTGCCGGCGCCGACAATCATCACTCCCGTATCACGCAGCGGGGCGAGACGGCGGCCGAGATCGAACAAAGCCCGGTTGGAGCTGTAACGCGGTAAACTCATCTGCAACACCGGTACCTTCGCGGCCGGCCACATGTGCAGCAGTGGCACCCAGACACCATGATCCAGGCCGCGGTCGCGCTGCGGAATTTGCTCATCCAGCAGTTCACGAATATCACTGAGCAACCATTCGGCGCCGGGGGCCGGGTACTGCACCTGGAACAGCGGCGGTGGAAAGCCGTAGAAGTCGTAGATCAGTTCGTCGTGGCGCCGGGTTTCACCGAATACCAGGTCCTCCTCCTCCCAGTGGGCGGAGAAAATCAGAATCGCCTTGGGGGTGGGCAGGCGCTTGCCCCACGCGGCATATTCCTCACCGGCGTCCTTGTCCAGTGCCAACATGGGATTGCCGTGGCTGATGAACAGAGCGGGCGTTTTGTCTTGCATTGGCAATGCTCCTCAGGGGCTTAAACCAAGCGTAACTGAATACCGTTGCGGCTCGAAGTGCGAACCGTGCGGTTCCGATGCCGACCTGGTGGTGTATGAAATTCCGCCGGCTGAAAACCCCGGCACTGATAACAGCGTTATGGTCTGCAAGACTTGCCACGAACAGATTATCAAGCCCGACAAGATGAACGTCAATCATTGGTACTGTCTCAATGACAGCATGTGGACCCCGGTGCCGGCGGTGCGCAACATCTCTCTCACCTCGAATCCGGAATAGATCGAAGGACATGTCAATGGTGTTCGTATTGTATTACTGGCGCAGTATTTGAAGAAATCAACCTGACGATGATCTGGAAGAGGGTCGGTTAAAAATCCGTATCCTCTTCCAGGTCGTCGTCTTCCATATACTTTCTCACCGCGATGAATTCCGCCTCGCTGAGATATTTGCGCTGCACCCCTTCCAGCGCCCGCGGGTCGGTGACGATCCTGCCGACGGTGTGAATCCAGCTGTCCAGTTCCGGATCGCTGAAACGGTATTCATGAAAGGTGAAGTCCAGCCACCCGACGCCGTCCCGGGCGGCGAACTCCTCCGGATCGGTCTTGATGGGAAAGACCTCACGCACATTGTTTTCCATCTCCTCGCTGGCCAGCGGCAGGTGACCTCTTTCATCTGTCATAACAACCTCGCTCTTCAATACCTAGAATTCGGAAGTGTTCCCGTTCCCGTTCTGTATCAGGATCATCAACCGAACATTGCGCCTCGATACGGCCGCAATAGTTCGCATCCAGCCCCTGTTGCCGGGCACCATGCAAGACATAGAGCTTGTACCAGTGATACGGCGCAAGCCCCGGTTGAATCATGTCATTGCAGGCGACATACGTATATACCCCCATACTGCCCTTAACAGTATTAACGACTAGCTGGCGGCAATCATAACCGCCCTCCAGCGCATCCAGGCCGGGCCGCTCGGCCGCGGCGATCCGGTACACCACGCCCTGCACCGCTTCGTTGGTATCGGGAATGATGCTGCACTTGCCGGAATCATCGGCACCGTGCTTTTCAAAGCTTAGCGTGTAGCCGGGCAGGATGGCGGTGGTTACCACCCGCGCCGAGGGCACCCGCCGGTAAAAACGGGCGGGGTGCAGATTGGAACCGTAGGCAAAATAATATAAGGACGACATCAGGGCCTGAATTCAACAACGTACTGTTTAAACTGCAGCAACTGTTTGTTGCTGCCTTTACCAGCATAACGCAAATGGGCGTAGAGTGCGGTGATGCGATCCGTCTGCTCGCCCAGTTCCGGATGTTGCAGCTTTACCCGCCTGGCGAAGTCCCCGGCCGTTTCATGGTCGGCCTTTTTCAGGCCGCGCCGGGCCAGTTTGCGGCAAAAAGTATGATAGATCCTCACTACCGGATCGGACGGTCGACGCCGCGGTATCAGCACCCAGGCGGCAATGACCGCCACTATTACGCCGACGATAACAAGAAACACCCAGGCCGGTTGGCGCCAGTCCTTGATGCTCAGGCCGAGGTTTTGCAGAAACTGCGCCTGCCGCTCGGGACCGTAGCCAAGCACCCACTGGTTCCAGCGGTTGTTGATGGCGTCCAGGTTGAATTGCAGCCGCCGCCAGGCGCGCGCCAGCAGGTCGTTTTGGGGAACGTTGAAGCGCACCGCCCCGGCCGAGATGTCGATGCTGCGCTCTAACCGTTCCGGGGCCACCGCGGCAGTGGGGTCGATGCGCACCCAGCCCCTGCCTGGCAGCCACACTTCGGACCAGGCGTGGGCGTCGCGCTAGCGCACGATGTAGTAGTCGTCTACCGGGTTCAGCTCGCCGCCCTGGTAGCCGGTCACCACCCGCGCCGGGATGCCGGCGGCACGCATCAGCAGGGTGAAACTGGAGGCGAAGTGTTCGCAGAAGCCGGTGCGGGTTTCGAATAGAAATTCGTCGCTGGGATCGTCGCTGGTCAGCCGCGGCGGCGACAGCGAATAGACGAAGGGATGTTGTCGGAACAGGGCCAGGGCGCGGCGCACCACCTCGTAGTCGGTGCCGCTGTCGCGGCGCAACTCCCACCCCAGCGCCAGGGTGCGCGGATTGCGATCCTGCGGCACCAACAATCCCAGGCGGCGCTCAATCTCGGGCAGGGTGCCGGTATTGTAATCGGTGTAGGAAAGCATGTGGTACTTGAGCCGCTGGCGTACCGGCTTCGATGTGACCAGCTGATATTCGCGCGTAATGCGTCCGTACTCGCTGGCCGCCGCCGGCAGGTCCAGGGCGAACAGCCACCCCCGGTTGTGCGGCTCCAGGGTCACGCTGTAGCTCACCGGCGCGGTACGGGATTCGAGCCGGGGCACCTGCCAGCCGGGCCGGCTCAGCTGCGGACCGGGGGTCCAGTTGCGCCCATCACTGGTCCAGAACACCGGGCCGCGCCAATAGCGCTTTTCCGGCGGCGGCGCCGGGCCGTCGAACTGGACCCGGAAGGCCACTGCATCCGACTGGCTCAACTGGCTGATGGCCCCGGGACTCATGCTGTCGCTGAGCCCGGTCATGCCGGCATAGGCATCCTTGGGCAAGCCCCAGATCGGCCCTTCGATGCGGGGAAACAGCAGGAACAGGGCCAGCATCAGGGGCAGGCCCAGTGACATCAGGCCGCCGGCCGTGCGCAGGC
>JASBUE010000284.1 GCA_030148045.1 Candidatus Tenderia sp. | reverse complement strand
TTTCCATTTCCAGATTTGTTCGATGAAGGCGTCGCGGCCCAGGTCGTGACGGGTCTTGCCCTGGGCGTTGAGGCGGCGCTCCACCACCATCTGGGTGGCGATGCCGGCATGGTCGGTGCCCGCCTGCCACAGGGTGTTGTCACCCTTCATGCGATGGTAGCGGATCAGGGCGTCCATGAGGGTGTCCTGGAAGGCGTGGCCCATGTGCAGGCTGCCGGTGACGTTGGGCGGCGGGATCATGATGCAATAGGGGCTGCCCTCTGAAGAGGGGGCGAAATAGTTGTTCGCCTCCCAGGCCTGGTACCAGCGTTGTTCGATTGCCTGCGGGTTGTACGTCTTGTCCATCTCGGTGGTCACTTTCATTGCATTCACGGCGCGCCCGGGCGCGGGGGGTGCATATTGTAGCGTATTTGCGCGGCGTATTTGGGCACCGCCCTTGGCGACGGGTTGGCGCGACTTGCGCACCGCCTCGGCCAGTTCGCGGCCGATCTCCTCCGGCGTGAGCAGGGGATGATCGAGTTTGGCGAAGTGCGCCTGGATGGCGTCAGCGAGACGATCGAACTGCCGTTTGACGGCGGCGTCGATGACGCGGCTCAATGCCGGACTGGGTTGTGGCTGTTTGATTTGCGGGCGCAGTCGCTCGATCTCATCCTCGCTCGTCACCACGTCCTGCAGCACGGGGATGGCATCATCCTTGAAGACGGCGGGCAGCTCTTCATCGAGTCTGATGGTGGGGGGTGGACCCTTCTTTTTCATGTCCCTTAATTTAGTGTTAACAGGCGCTATGAAATGGTGTGGGTGTCCAGGCTGTAACCCCGGTCGCGGTAGAACTTGTAGCGCGCCCGGCCCTTGCTTTTGTTATCCGCCTGCCGGTCGACCACCTCGGCCACCCGCTTGAAAGCGCTGAAAAAGAGCGGGATCTCCTGGTCCAGATTGATCAGCACCTCGCGCCGCCGGGCGTGGCAGGAAGCGTCCGCTGCGCCGTTGTGGCCGATGAGCACGGCGGCCTCGGGATCGGGACATTCGCCGTCGATGCCGTGGGGAATGAAACTGCCCTGTTTGAAGGTCCAGAGCAGTTCATCGAGCCGGGCGGCCTGTTGCCTATCGCCGGTATGGATATAGACGCCGTGGCCGAGACGATAGGACTTTTCGGCGATGCGGCAGGCGAATTGCTCACGATGGCCGTTGTCGGCCTCGAGGATGTAGAAGTCGATCCGGGTCATAGGCCCTGAGGTTACTCCGCTTTATTTCGCCTTACAACGATCCAGCAGGTACTGGGTCAACAACGGCACCGGGCGGCCGGTGGCCCCTTTCTTGTCGCCGCTCACCCATGCGCTGCCGGCGATGTCCAGGTGGGCCCAGTCATACTTCTTGGTGAAGCTGGAGAGGAAGGTCGCCGCGGTGATGGCGCCGCCTTCGCGCCCGCCGACGTTGGCCATGTCGGCGAAGGGGCTCTTGAGCTGCTCGCTGTACTCCTCCCACAGGGGCAGTTCCCAGGCGCGATCGCCGCTCGACTTGCCGGCGTTGAGCAGGTCATGGATCAGCGGACTGTGGTTGCCGAGCAGGCCGGAGGCGTGTTTGCCCAGGGCGATGACACAGGCGCCGGTGAGGGTGGCGATGTCGATCACCACGTCGGGCTCGTATTTTTCCGCATAGGTGAGGGCGTCGCACAGGATCAGGCGCCCCTCGGCGTCGGTGTTGAGGATCTCGATGGTCTGGCCCGACATGCTGGTCACCACGTCGCCCGGTTTGTTGGCGGCGCCGTCGGGCAGGTTTTCGCTACTGGGCACCAGGCCGATGATGTCGAGCGGCAGTTTCAGCTCCGCCGCCGCCTTCATGACGCCGAATACGCTGGCGCCGCCGCACATGTCGTATTTCATCTCGTCCATGGCGGCGGCCGGTTTGAGCGAGATGCCGCCGGCATCGAAGGTCAGCCCCTTGCCTACCAGCACGATGGGTTTGTTGTCAGCATCGCCGTTGTGGCGCATGCAGATCAGCTTGGGCGGCTGGCGGCTGCCCTTGGCGACGGAGAGCAGGGCGCCCATGCCTAACTCTTCCATCTGTTTCTGGTCGAGGATCTCGGCCTCGATGCTGTCGTACTGTTTGGCCAGCGCCAGCGCCTGTTCGGCCAGGTAGGTGGGGGTGCAGATATTACCGGGCAGGTTGCCCAGGTCCTTGGCCAGTTTTACTCCCTGGGCGATGGCGTAGCCTTCGGTGACGGCGTCCTCGCTGTCCTGCAGTTCGCGGCGGCTGGCGACACTGAGTATGATCTTGCGCAACGGCCGGCGGGTGGTGTCCTTTTTCGACTTGAGCCGGTCGAAGCTGTAGAGTGAGTTTTCCACCGTCTCCACCGCCTGGCGCGCATTCCAGTGGTTGTCGCGGCCTTTGACGTGAAGTTCGGTCAGATAGCAGACCGCCTCCATGGCGCCGATGTCGTTGAGGGTGGCGGCGGCGGTGGCGATGATCTTGCGATACTGGGCGTCGTGGAGTTCACGCTCGCGGCCGCAGCCGATCAGCAGGATGCGGTCGCACAGGGTGTTGGGAACATTGTGCAGCAGCAGGGTCTGGCCGATCTTGCCCTCCAGGTCACCGCGGCGGATCAGATTGGAGATGAAGCCGTCGCTGACCTGGTCCAGCCGTTCCGCCGCCGGCGACAGGCGCCGCGGTTCGAAAACGCCGACTACGATACAGGCGGTGCGCTGTTTTTCGGGATTGCCGCTTTTTGCAGTAAACTCCATGGTGTTGTTCCCCTGGCAAGGCTGTAAAAGTTGTTGAGAGTCCGGGTTTTATCGAATAAAGCTTAGTTTTTGTCGGATATTTGTTGTTATGAGTGTTTGTCACCCGAAATAGTATATTTTTTTGGTTGTCGCATTATTTTTCAACGGTATTGCAAGAGTTTACTCAATATACGCATTTTTTCCACTGATCATCTAGCCTTACCGAATTCGGACGGATCCATTTGATAATCGAACGTTACCTTTTTAGAGAGCTGGCCGGCACGCTGTTTGCGGTCACGGCGGTACTGTTCCTGATTTTTGTAAGTAGCTGGTTTGCACGGCTGTTGGGGCAGGTGGCGGCCGGTAGCGTGCAGGCTGATGTGATTTTTCTGCTGCTTGGTTTGAAATCCGTCGATGCACTCATGATTTTACTGCCTTTGGCCTTTTATCTGGCAGTGTTGCTGGCCTTCGGCCGCCTGTACAAGGACAGCGAGATGACCGCCATGCTGGCCTGCGGCGTGAGTCTTACCCGGGTGACCAAGCTGGTGTTCTGGGTCGGATCGGGCTTCGCCCTGGTGGTGGCCCTTGTGTCGCTCTATTTCGGACCCTGGGCCCGGGCCGAGCGCTTCCAGTTGCAGGACCAGATGAGTGCCACCGCCGGACTGGAGACGGTGGCCGCGGGCCAGTTTCGCGAGTTGGGCGACGGCGACGTGGTGTTCTATGCCGAGCGTTTGTCGCAGGACGGCCGGAGCATGGAAAACGTCTTCATTCAGGGCGTGCGCAAGGGCAATCTCAACCTGGTGGTGGCGGAACGCGGCCGGCAGATAAGTGACGCCGGCGGCCGCTACCTGTTGCTGGAAAACGGCTACCGCTACGAAGGGATTCCAGGCCAGGCCGATTTCCGCATCATCCAGTTCGTCCGCCACAAGGTGTTGCTGCAGGAGCCGGAAGCCGTGCTGCAGGTGGACGAGACCGCGGCCATTCCCACCTGGACGCTGTGGCAGTCGGGCAAACGCCATGAGGTGGCGGAACTGCAGTGGCGCATCTCCATGCCCGTCTCCGCCGTGTTGCTGGCGCTGCTGGCCGTTTTTCTCAGTCGCACCAATCCGCGTCAGGGGCGCTATGCCAAATTCTTTCTTGGGATTTTGGTGTATGTGATCTACAGCAACCTGCTCGGAGTGGCCAAGACCTGGGTGGAGCGCGGCAAGGTGGAGCCGTGGCTGGGGATGTGGTGGGTGCACCTGATGCTGTTGCTGGTGGTGCTGGCGCTGATGGTGCAGCATGCCGGCGGCTTGCGGCTGCTGTTGCGGCGCGCTCAGCCATGGCCGGGGGCGGCGGCATGAAGCTGCTGGACCGCTACATCGGCAAGGCCGTGTTCTCCAGCACCCTGGTGGTGCTGGTGGTATTGCTGGCGCTGTTTGCTTTCGCCTCGTTCGCCGGCGAACTGGACAAGGTGGGGCGCGGCGGTTACGACGCCGCGATGGCGCTGCAATATACCCTGCTGTTGTTGCCGCGCCTGGCCTATCAACTGTTTCCCATCGTGGTGCTGCTGGGGGCGATCATCGGTCTGGGCATGCTGGCCAGTCAGAGCGAGTTGGTCGTGGTGCGTGCCGCCGGGGTGTCGCTCTACCGTATCGTCTGGACGGTGATGAAGGTGGGACTGCTGTTGCTGCTCCTGATGCTCCTGATCGGCGAATTCGTCGCCCCGGCGGCCGAGTTCAGGGCCCAGAGCCTGCGCGCCGAGGCCATTTCGGGGCAGGCCAGTTTCCGCACCGACAGCGGCCTGTGGGCGCGCGATGGTAAGAGCGTCATCCATATCCGTGATCTGATCAGCAGCGACCAGGTCGGGCGCGTGTCGGTGTATGATTTCGATGAGCGCAATCGGCTTGCCACCGTCACCACCGCCAAGCGCGCGCGCTATGACGGTCGGGAGTGGCTGCTGCAGGGCGTGTTGCGCAGCGAAGTCTCGGCCGCCGGGGTCAATACGGTGCAGCAGGAGGAGCTGCACTGGCGTTCATTGCTTAATCCCGACTTGATCGGCGTGGTCACGGTGAAGCCGGATTATCTCTCCGCCCCCGGGCTGCTGCGCTACATCGAATATCTCAACGACAACGGTCTTGATGCCAGCCAGTACGTGCTGGCCCTGTGGAAGAAGGCGGTGATGCCGCTGACCACCCTGGTGATGATCATTCTGGCCGTGCCGTTTGTATTCGGTCCACTCAGGTCGGTGGGTGTGGGACAGCGCATTTTTGCCGGTACCCTGTTCGGTATCGGTTATTTTCTGCTGGACCAGACCACCGGCCACCTGGGTCTGGTGTACCGCCTGTCGCCTTTTATGAGTGTCATGGTGGCGCCCGCGTTGTCTTCCGCCGTGGCCTATTATCTGTTCAGGCGCGTTTACTGACGAAGTATCACGTCATCAGGTCGATCTTCGCAGCGTGGAATTCGGTTTGGTGGTCGTCGGCGACATCCCGGTACTGCTTGGCCGCCGTGCCGGCGCCGTCGTTATCCTCGGGGCGCCCGGTTTTCCTGCTGGCGGACTACACCTTCATATCGATCAGCGAGCCGATCATGTCGCTGCCGGTCTGCACCACCTTGGCGGAGGCCTGGACCTGAAGTTTGTTCAGTTTCAGGTCGACCAGCGGTTGTGTCACATCCTTCGGGCCGGCTGTCTGTTGGGCGGACGAGGACACTTCGCGGCTGTTGGCATTAGCGATATCGTGGGCGTTTTTTTTGATGCCGTTGAGGCCCTTGCGGATGCCTTGCTGGCCAGCATTGAGGGCGGAAATCGAGCTCATAAGCCACCTCTGGAGACGCTGTCAAGTAATAAACCAATTACTAATGTATCGGCTCGGTGGCCGAGTGCTTGACCCCCCCCTTTTTTTTAAAAGTTTAAAAGGGGTCAGTACCCTTAAAGTTTAAAAGGGGTCAGTACCCTTAATGGTTGTCTGAGGGTCTTCCGCGCCGCGAGTGTCCGGTCTTGCATCCCAAAGTTCTTTCAATCTGCGCTCGGAACCGCCCATCTCCCAAAGGAGTGCCGGTTTGCACGGCGGCGCGTATCGAGTGGAGCTGATCTGAATCAAGCGCATTGCGAAACAGTTCCCGATAAGCAAATTGCCGCGTTTCGTTCGTCGTGCCCAGCGCCAAATACAAACTATGTTGTCCAAGAATCTCAGTTGCCTCGCCATGAGCATTTCCTCTATAGCTTGACCAGCGATATTCACCCGGGGTTTTAACCATCCCGGCCCGAACAGGGTTGAGTTCGATATATCGAGAGCATGCCAACAGGTACGACTCCCCATGTATGAGGCAGCCTTTGTGCCGGCCCTCCCATAAAGTACCGCTGCGGCCATACTTGTGATTGACGTAAGTGACATAATTCCGGCCCACAAATTGAATCATTCGGCTAATCGATTCTCGTGCTTTGGGAGTCACAAGTAGATGAAAATGATTGCTCATCAGGACATAGGCATGAATTGAACAGCCATGCTTGTCAGCGCCTTCTTTTAGCCAATTCAAAAAAGCCTGATAATCCTCATCTGAAAAAAATGTCGCCTGACGATTGTTGCCGCGCTGAATAACATGCACTGGCACGTCCGGCAAATAAAATCTGGGTTTTCTCGGCATGCAGGCTTCCTTGTCGAGGGCGGAATAGAAACGGTAACAGATATCGACATTTAAGGGTACTGACCCCTTTGGAAAAGCATAAAAAAGGCCGGGCAAGTGCCCGGCCTGAATGTTGAATGCAGAAGAAATTATCGTTATCAGGCTTAGAACGTGGCCAGCAGTTTCAGCGTGGTCAGGCTGTCAGGCTGGATGCCGGTCACGTTCTTCATTGGATTGGCGTTGTCACCATCGGCCACCTCCAGAACGGCCTTCAGGTTGCTGGCGGCCTTGTAGGAAACCAGGAACGCGGTACGCTCCGAGTCCTGGGCGCCGGACGCTTCCCAACTGACGTTCTCGGTGCGCACACCGACACCGAACTTGTCGTAGGTGTAGTCGATCCTGACATCATAGGCGCTGTCGACGATCTTGCCGGCGGTCAGGTAGTCCAGACCGATGCCCAGGCCTTCGACGCCGGGGATCATGTAATAGGCGTTGAAGTCAACAACGTCTTCTGCGGAGCTTGCATTCTTGGCTTGATCCGCCTGAGTGACAAAGCCCAGCTCCAGGTCCAGCCCCTCGATGGGCGAGGCGTTGAT
>JASBUE010000281.1 GCA_030148045.1 Candidatus Tenderia sp. | reverse complement strand
CCCACATGGGTCTGACCGGTAAAGCCGATGGAAGGACGACTCATCTGCTCGGCACCCGCGTTGGTGGTCATCACCAGGATGACATTGCGGAAGTCGGCCTCGCGACCGTTGTTGTCGGTCAGGGTACCGTGGTCCATCACCTGCAACAGCAGGTTGAAGACATCCGGATGGGCCTTCTCTATCTCATCCAGCAACAGCACCGCGTGGGGGTTCTTGTTGATGGCATCGGTCAGCAAACCGCCCTGGTCATAGCCGACATAACCCGGGGGCGCACCGATCAGGCGTGACACGGCATGGCGCTCCATGTATTCCGACATATCGAAGCGAATCAGCTCGATGCCCATGATCTTGGCCAATTGGCGGGTCACTTCGGTCTTGCCCACGCCGGTGGGGCCGGCGAACAGAAATGAACCGATCGGTTTCTCTTCGTGCCCCAGCCCGGAACGGGACAATTTGATGGCCGTTGCCAGGGATTCGATGGCCGGGTCCTGACCGAACACCACCATCTTCAGATCCCGCTCGAGGGTACGCAGCTTTTCACGATCGGAACTGCCGACCTGCATTTCCGGAATGCGCGCGATCTTGTAGACGATCTGCTCCACATCTTTGACGCCAATGGTCTTCTTGCGCTTGGACTGCGGCAACATGCGCTGCCGCGCACCCGCCTCATCGATGACGTCGATAGCCTTGTCAGGTAGATGACGATCATTGATGTAACGGTCAGCCAGCTCAACCGCCGCCTTGATGGCCTGACGGGTGTATTTGACACCGTGGTGCTCTTCAAAACGCGACTTGAGTCCCATCAGGATCTGGGTCGCCTCGACCACCGTCGGCTCGGGCACGTCGATCTTCTGGAAACGGCGCGCCAGGGCGCGGTCCTTTTCGAAGATGCCGCGATATTCCTGATAGGTGGTCGAACCGATGCACTTCAATTCGCCCGATGCCAACGCTGGCTTGATCAGGTTTGAGGCGTCCATCACCCCGCCCGATGCCGCGCCGGCACCGATAATAGTATGGATCTCGTCGACAAAGAGCACATTGTGGGGATTTTTGCGCAGCTGGGCCAGCACCGCCTTGAGGCGTTTCTCGAAATCGCCGCGATACTTGGTACCGGCAAGCAGGGCGCCCATGTCCAATGCGTAAACCGTGCTGCCCGACAGCACTTCGGGCACCTCTCCATCCACGATGCGTTTTGCCAGGCCTTCCGCCAACGCGGTTTTACCAACACCTGCCTCACCGACGAACAGCGGGTTATTCTTGCGCCGGCGACAGAGTACCTGGATGGTGCGCTCGATTTCGTGATCACGGCCGATCAGCGGATCGATCTTGCCCTGCCGGGCGCGCTCGTTGAGATTGGTGGCGAAATTTTCCAGCGGCGACTTGCCCGGGGATTCTCCTTCAGCCTCCTCGCCGTCGGACTGTCCATAGCCTTCACTGTCCTCGTCACCGGAAACTTTGGAAATGCCGTGGGAAATGTAATTGACCACATCCAGGCGCGAGATGTTTTGTGCATTAAGTAGATATACCGACTGTGAGTCCGGCTCGCCGAAGATGGCCACCAGCACGTTGGCGCCGGTCACCTCTTCCTTGCCGGAACTCTGCACGTGAAACACGGCACGCTGCAATACGCGCTGAAATCCCAATGTCGGCTGGGTCTCACGGCTGTCATCGGCGGAAAGCACCGGCGTGGTCTCGTCCAGAAATGCGGCCAGCTCTTTTTTGAGTTGCGTCAGATCGGCACCGCAGGCGTGCAATACGCCAGCCGCCGCGGAGTTGTCCAGCAACGCAAGCAGGAGATGTTCCACCGTCATGAATTCGTGATGCTTATCGCTTGCCTCACGAAATGCAGTGTTGAGCGTATATTCCAATTCCTTGTTTAACATGACGATACCTCCGGCACTGTCACAATCAAATAGCCAGCCTTGCTAGGCTTCCTCCATGGTGCACTTCAGTGGGTGCTGGTTCTCCCGGGAAAATTCATTCACCTGGTTGACCTTGGTTTCGGCCACATCGCGTGAGAACACACCACATATGCCGGCACCGCGCGTGTGCACTTCGAGCATTACTTGAGTTGCCTTCTCACGCCCCATGCCAAAAAAGCTCTCCAATATGTGAACAACAAATTCCATAGGTGTGTAATCGTCGTTCAGCAAAATGACCTTATACAAAGGGGGTCGTTTCAGCTTGGGCCGTGCTTCCTGGACCGTTAGGTCCTCATCGCTGTGTAGGGATGTCTTGTTACTCATAATAGCCGTGATTATACCAATTGAAGCCGTTATGAGTTCATCCTAGCATAAAATCACAGGCACGATTTCCGGTCTAAAAACCTTCACAACACATTAAGAAATCATGCTTTTCCGAAAGAGCCGCCTGGATCGAACGCTATTCCCGAGAGTGGTTTCAAGCAATGCCGGACACCCCCACTCGCTTACTTAGTAAATCGGACAAATAGAACGGAGCTTTAGTTTCACCCGACACATTTTGCAACTACAAAATACAGCTTTTTCAATTTCTTGACTTATCAACCTTTTTGTTCAACATTAATGATTGTAGTGGGGGGAAGCAGTTATACATCCTATACAGCGGTGCCGATGTTGGGCGGCATGTTTTTCGTTTTAACCGCGAGGAAAGTAAGTATGGCCAAAGGTACAGTTAAGTGGTTTAGTAACGCGAAAGGTTATGGGTTTATCGCCCCCGATGAAGGTGGTGATGATATTTTTGCCCACTTCTCTTCAATCGACATGGAGGGCTACAAGTCACTCAAGCAGGGCCAGAAGGTCCAGTACGAAGTGACACAGGGTCCCAAGGGCTTCCTGGCCTCTTCTGTCAAACTGGAAGGTGAATCGGAAAGGGAAGAAATCGACAGCTGATTATCTGAATCAATCAAGCCACGTAAAAAAACCGGCCACAATAACAATAATCATGGCCGGTTTTTTATTGGCACCTGAAGGTTCTTTACATCCTGGCTATCATGGCATCGCCAAAGGCGGAACAGCTCACCTCGGTGGCATTATCCATCAGCCGCGCCAGGTCATAAGTCACGGTTTTCGCGGAGATGGCGGCCCCCAGGGCCTTGATGACCCGATCGGCTGCCTCGGTCCAACCCAGGTGGCGCAGCAGCATCTCGCCGGAGAGGATCAGTGAGCCGGGGTTGACCTTATCCTGCCAGGCATACTTGGGTGCCGTACCATGGGTCGCCTCGAACATGGCAACGCTATCCGATAAGTTGGCCCCCGGCGCGATGCCGATACCGCCTACCTGGGCCGCCAGGGCATCTGAGATATAATCACCATTCAGGTTCATGGTGGCGATGACGCTGTACTCGTCCGGTCGGAGCAGAATCTGTTGCAGGAAGGCGTCGGCAATCACATCCTTGACCACGATCTCCCTGCCGGTGTTGGGATTCTTGAAGCTGCACCAGGGGCCACCGTCCAACTCCATCGCACCAAACTCCTCCCTGGCCACTGCATAGCCCCAGTTCTTGAAGGCACCCTCGGTGAACTTCATGATGTTGCCCTTGTGCACCAGGGTCAGCGAATCACGGTCATTATCGATGGTGTACTGCAGTGCCTTGCGCACCAGCCGCTTGGTCCCTTCGCTGGAAACCGGCTTGATGCCGATGCCGGAGGTCTCGGGGAAACGGATCTTGGTCACCCCCATCTCGTTGCGCAGGAAGTTGATCACCCGCGTCACCTCAGGCGTACCCGCCTGCCACTCCACGCCGGCATAGATATCTTCCGAGTTTTCGCGGAAGATGACCATGTTGGTCTTTTCCGGTTCTTTCAGGGGGCTCGGCGTGCCATCGAAATAGCGTACCGGGCGCAGGCAGACATACAAATCCAGCTCCTGGCGCAACGCCACGTTCAGGGAACGCATGCCGCCACCGACCGGGGTGGTCAGCGGTCCCTTAATGGAAACGACATAATCCTTGACCACATCGAGAGTCTCCTTGGGCAGCCAGGTGTCCTTGCCATAGATACGGGTGGCTTTCTCCCCGGCATAGACCTCCATCCAGGCGATCTTCTTCTCCCCCCCGTAGGCCTTCTCCACCGCGGCGTCGATGACCTTCTGCATCACCGGGGTGATGTCCACGCCGATGCCATCACCTTCGATGAAGGGAATAATGGGATGATCGGGGACATTCAGCGCACCATGCAGATCAGCCGTAATCTTCTCGCCTTCAGTCGGAACCACAATCTCGTCGTATGCCATTTGTTCTTCCTGTGTTTTCAAAATATTGGCGCGTATTCTACCATTGCCACCGGACTCACGCTAAATCACGCTGAACATGGCCAAGATCATCCTTTTCAACAAACCTTATAACGTCCTTTCGCAATTCACCGACGCCGACGACCGCGCCACGCTGGCGGACTATATCGACCTGGCCGGCGTTTACCCCGCTGGCCGACTGGACAGCGACAGCGAGGGGCTGCTGGTCCTCACCGACAACGGCGCCGTGCAGTAGCGCATCGCCGATCCGCGCCACAAGATGGCCAAGACCTATTGGGCCCAGGTGGAAGGCATCCCGGACGAAGCGGCCCTGGAACGGCTGCGCCGCGGCGTAAAATTGAAAGACGGCATGACCAAACCGGCCGACGCACGCCTGATCGAGCCGCCCGCCGTCTGGCCGCGCAACCCGCCCATCCGTTACCGCGCCCATATTCCCGAAAGCTGGATCGAACTCACTCTCCGCGAGGGCCGCAACCGTCAGGTGCGGCGCATGACCGCCGCCGTGGGCCACCCCACCCTGCGCCTGATCCGCGTCAGCGTCGGTCCCTGGAAACTGGAGGATCTCCAACCCGGCCAGTGGCGCGTACTGGGCTCCCCGCCCGAATTATTGCAAGCTGCCAGCAAACCCAAACGCCTAAGAGACAAAAAACATGGTCTGGAAACCCCGCGTCACCGTCGCCGCCGTCATCGAGAATAAGGGTAAGTTCCTGCTGGTAGAGGAAGACACCGGCCAGCAATCCCATACCGTATTCAATCAGCCTGCCGGTCATCTGGAAGAGGGCGAGAGCCTCATCAACGCCGTCATCCGCGAGACCCTGGAAGAAACCGGCTACGACTTCATCCCCACCGGCCTGGTGGGCATCTATCGCTGGATCGAACCCGACTCGGGAGACACCTTCCTGCGCGTCTGCTTCAGCGGCGACGCGGGCCAATACCATCCCGACCATCCCCTTGACGACGGCATCGTCGGGCCGCGCTGGCTCAGCGAAAAGGAACTCGGCGAACTGGCGCCGAGCCTGCGCAGCCCGCTGGTCCGGCGCTGCATCGAGGACTACCGGGCCGGCCGGCGCTTTCCCCTCGCACTGCTGGCCGACATCTAAGGTAACAACTTAGGATGCAGAGCCTCCCAAATCGTTCAAGGCTGGGCGCCGTCCACGTTTATGCTGAAACGCGCCTTCGGTACGCTTTGAATTGCCGCCGTTATCGCGCGGCTTGGCCGCCCGATCCTTCGGTTTCGGCCGCCTGCGCTTTTTCGGCGCAAGCGCATCGGTTCGGGCCGCTGACTGTTTCGGTGCCGCCGGTGTTCTACCCAGGCGCGTCAGCGCTACGGCTTGAGTCGGTTCAAAACCGACCTCCGTCTCGCGCGGTAACTGCCTCCTGATCAGGTTCTCGATCCCCGCCAGCAACTTCACCTCATCGGCACTGACCAGCGAGATCGCCGCACCGTTACTGCCGGCACGGCCGGTACGGCCGATACGATGAACATAGTCTTCCGCCACGTTGGGCAGTTCAAAATTGACCACATGGGGCAACAGGTCGATGTCGATGCCGCGCGCGGCGATATCGGTGGCCACCAGCACCCTGACCCTGCCGTTCTTGAAATCGGTCAAGGCCTTGGTTCGGGCACCCTGACTCTTGTTGCCATGGATCGCCGCCGCCTTTACACCGTCGCGCGCCAGCTTCTGGCTCAGGCGGTTGGCACCGTGTTTGGTGCGCGTGAAGACCAGCACCTGATCCCAGTTGTTGTCACGGATCAGATGGCTCAGCAGCGCGGTTTTCTTGCTCTTATCCACCTCAAACACCGACTGCGTGACCCGTTCGGCGGTAGTGTTGCGCGCGCCGACCTCGACCAGCACCGGCTCGTGCAGCAGACCGCGGGTGAGGCGGCGAATTTCTTCCGAGAAGGTGGCCGAGAACAGCAGATTCTGGCGCCGCTTGGGCAGCAACGCCAAAATCTTGCGGATGTCGTTGATAAAACCCATGTCGAGCATGCGGTCCGCCTCGTCCAGCACCAGGATTTCCAGCTGATCAAACTTCACCGCATTCTGGCTATAAAGATCGAGCAGACGCCCCGGTGTCGCCACCAGCACATCCACACCACGGCGCAAACTCTTCATCTGCGGATTGATCTTCACCCCACCGTAAACCACGTCGGAGCGCAGCGCCAGATACTTGCCATAGGTGACCACGCTCTCGCTCACCTGCGCCGCCAGTTCCCGGGTTGGCGTCAGCACTAAGGCCCTGACCGAATTGGCCTTGACCTTGGGACCGTCCGCCAGGCGCTGCAACAAGGGCAGGGTAAAGCCGGCGGTCTTGCCGGTACCGGTTTGCGCGGCCGCCATCACATCCTGACCGGACAATACCGGCGGAATCGCCTGCAGCTGGATGGGCGTCGGTGTGTCGTAACCTTGTTCGTTTACGGCGCGCAACAGGGAATCGGCCAGGCCGAGAGAAGAAAAACTCATAAATGATCACTCTTAAAATGAACTGCCGGAATCAAGTAAAGACGGGGGTCAAAACAGGACGACAGCGGGGGGGCTGAAGGGAAACTCGGAGGCCATTGTACGTGAAACCGGAAAAGATCGCTGCTATATTTTAATCCCGGCATACGATTGAGCAACAACAAGCAATGCACGCCCGACAGCTACTATGAAAGTACTCGTGATCATGTCCCACCCGCGCAGTCCCAGTCTCTGCGCAGCCCTGGCTGAGGCCTATGGTGAAGGTGCCCGGGCGGCGGGGATGGAAGTGGAATCGCTGGCCCTGGGTACATTGGAGTTCGACCCCGACGTGCACCCCGTCTCACCGCGCCAGCAACCCCTGGAACCGGACCTGGAACACGCCCGCCGCCTCATCGAATGGGCCGGCCACTTGGTCTTCGTCTACCCAGCCTGGTGGGGTGTGGGACCGGCCCGTCTCAAGGGCTTTCTCGACCGGGTCCTGCTGCCCGGCTTCGCCTTCCGGGAAAACGCGAACGGCGGTTTCGAAGGCCTGCTGTAGGGCAGATCCGCCCACCTTATCATCACCATGGACATGCCGACCTGGGTCTACCGTCTCATCTATCGTGCCCCCGGCCTCAATGCCCTAAAGCGTTCCACCCTCGGCTTCTGTGGCATCGCTACTACCCGCATCCTCGCCCTGGGACCGGTCAAGGACTCATCGCCGGAACAACGCGGCGAGTGGCTGGAACGGGCCCGCGCCCTGGGGTTCTCGCTGCGAGGAGGTGCCGAAAGCCATAGCGCACGTGTACGAAGCAAGCTGCTGGCCTGGACCAAGGCGCTGCGGCTGCAGTTTTATCCTATGACCTGGATGGCCTACACGGTAGGCGCCCTGGGGGCACAGGCCGTCACCGGCCACTGGGACCTTGGGCTCTACTGGCTGGGCTATGCCTGCCTGTTCTTCGGCGAGGCGGCCACGGTCTTCACCAACGAATGGTTCGACTATGACAGCGACCGGCACAACCGCCGGTACGGCCCCTTCAATGGCGGTTCCCGGGTGCTGGTCAACGGCGAGCTGAGCTTTCGCGAACTGAAAGGCGGTATCGTCGTGTCACTGGCGGCGGCCGCGGCCTTTGCCGGATTGCTGCTGGAGCGCCTGGATAGTGGCGGCATGGCCATCACCGTGGCGCTGCTCGCCATGCTGATCCTGGGTTTGGGTTACACGGCCCCGCCCTTGAAACTGGCCTGGCGCGGCCTAGGGGAGTTGGACGTGGGCCTCACCCACAGCCTGGGTGTAATTCTGATCGGCTATCTGCTGCAGGGTGGCGCCTGGCACGATCCCTTTCCATGGCTGGTGAGCCTGCCCTTGTTTCTAGCGGTGTTGCCGGCCATCATTCTGTCGGGCGTGCCCGATCTGGAGGCGGATCACCAAGCCGGCAAGCGCACCCTGGCGGTACAGTTGGGCCGCGGCCGCGCCATTCTGCTGGCCCTCGCCCTAGCGCTATCGGTGCCGCTGGTGGTCCTGCTGATCAAAGACCTGCCCGCCCTGCACGGCACCCTGCAGGGATTGCTGCCCTGGGTGCTACCCCATGCCGTGTTGATCCTTTTCCTGCTGGGCCGAGAGTGGCGGCGACAACGAGACGGCCGCCAGGACGGCCTGATGGTCGCGTCCCTGAGCTACATCATTTGGTTCGGCCTGATTCCCCTGCTGCAGCTGAACTGATAAGCCTGCGCAGTAATGCGGCGAAGTGCTATCCCTGTGTCAGGCAATCCGCCAGGCGCTGCCCCAGCTGGCGCATCAAACGGAAATAAAGCTCGTCACCGGGTGTCAGATTGGTGCCCATGGGATCGAGGGCCGCACTTCTGATTCCGGTCCCTTCCGTCACCACCCGCAACAGCTTATCCGGAAACTGCGGTTCGCTGAAAACGCAGCGCACCTGCCGGGATTGGATGCGGTTGCGGATCTCGCTCAGACGGCGCGCCCCCGGCTTGCGCTCCGGATCGATCATGATCGCACCTACCGGATTGAGGCCGTAGCGTCGTTCGAAGTATTGATAGGCGTCGTGGAAGACCAGATAGGGCACATCTCGCCACGGCGCCAATTGGCCGCGTAATTCCCGGTCCAGCGCGTCCAGTCGTTGCTGTAGCCGTTCACCATTGGCGCGGTAGCGTTCGGCATGGGCGGGATCCAGATCACCCAAGCCAATCACCAGCGCATCGACGATAACCCGGGCGTTGTGCGGATCGAGCCAGAGGTGGCCGTCGGTCTCGCCGTGATCCTCGTGCAGCTGATGCGCCGTGTGTTGCTCCCATATCCCGCCTTCACGCGCAGGCAACAATGTCATGCCGGGCAACTTCATCAATTCCATGACCTGCACGTCGGCCCACAGACTGTCCAGCACCCGTGGCAGAAAACTCTCCACGCCTTTCCCGACCCACACCACCAAATCGGCGCGCTGCAGGCTGACCATCTGCGAGGGCTTAAGCATGTACTGATGAGGCGAGCTGTCATTGGCCACCAGCAAGGTGGGCTCACCGACCCCTTCCATCACCCCGACGACCAGCGAATGGATGGGCGCGATGCTGACCACCACGCCGGGGGCATTGGCAGCCTGGCCAGGCGTGGGGAACGACAGCACGGCCAGCCAAAAAAAGGCGGGCAAGAATATGCGGCTCAACATGATTGAGGCTCTGCTCCCAAAAACATTATGTTATAGTATAACAATACTTTTCCGGGAGGGAGGGCCCATGGCCGGCGGCGGACCCGATCATGCCTTTACACCGCACGACCATCGCCGCTGTATCAAGGCGGCCCTGGCCGAGGCGCAACGCATCTGCCGTGAGCACAACGGGCGGCTGACCGAACAGCGCAAGCGGGTGCTGGAGCTGGTCTGGCGCAGCCACAAACCGGTGGGCGCCTATGTGATCCTGGAGCAATTGCGGGCCGAAGGCTTCAACGGTGCACCGCCGACGGTCTACCGGGCACTGGAATTCCTGCTTGAACACGGCCTGATCCATCGCATCGAAAGCCTCAACGCCTACACCGGCTGCGCCCACCCCGGCGCGCAACACACCGGCCAGTTCCTGATCTGCAGCCGTTGCCAGCAGGTGGCCGAACTGGACGACCCCAAGGTCAATCGCGCCATCAACGGCAGCGCGGCGCGTCACGGTTTCGAGGCCGATCACCAGGTCATCGAAATCCGCGGCCTCTGCCCACGCTGCCAGGAGGATAACCATGCCGGGTGAACGACTGATCGAAACCCGTGACATCGGCTTGCAACTGCAGGGCCGAACGATTCTCGAAGATGTGAACCTGAGCGTGCACCGCGACGAGATCGTCACCCTGATCGGCCCCAACGGCGCCGGCAAATCGACCCTGGTGCGGATAATCCTGGGACTGCTCAAAGCCGACAGCGGCAGCGTGAAGATCGCGCCGAAGACACGCATCGGCTACATGCCCCAGCGCCTCACCATCGACGCCGTGCTGCCGCTGACCGTGCGCCGTTTCCTGACACTGGCGCAACGCTGCCCCGACTCCAGGCTGCGCGAGGTGCTCAGCGAGGTGGGTGCCGAACAGTTGCTGGACTCACCCATGCAGGCCTTGTCGGGCGGCGAGACCCAGCGCGTCTTGCTGGCCCGCGCCATGCTGCGCGAACCCGATCTGCTGATCCTCGACGAACCGGTACAGGGTGTCGATGTCGGCGGCCAGGAGGAGCTCTACCGCCTCATCGGCACCATCCGCAAGCGCCACCGCTGCGGCATCCTGATGATTTCGCACGACCTGCATCTCGTCATGAGCGCCACTGACGAAGTGTTATGCCTCAACCGCCATGTCTGCTGTTCAGGCACGCCGGATACGGTGCGCAGTGATCCCAGTTACGTCGCCCTGTTCGGCAAAGCGCCGGTATTGACCTCTTACAGCCATCGCCACGATCACAGCCACGATGCCCATGGCGATGTCATCGAGGAAGAGCGACGCAAAGGCTGCGATCATGGATGACTTTCTGCTGCGCGCCCTGCTCGCCGGCCTCGGTGTGGCGCTGGTAGCCGGCCCGCTGGGGGCCTTCGTGGTGTGGCGCAAGATGGCCTACTTCGGCGACACCCTGGCCCATGCCGCCCTACTCGGCGTGGCGCTCGGTTTTCTGCTCGAATTCAACATCAACCTGGGCGTGGTCATCGTCTGCGTGCTGCTGGCCTTGTTACTGGTGGCGCTGCAGCAACAGCGGCGGCTGGCCAACGACACCCTGCTCGGCATCCTCTCCCACACCACTCTCTCCCTCGGCCTGATTGCCCTGGCCTTCATGGAAACCCTGCGGCTGGATTTGATGGGCTACCTGTTCGGTGACATCCTGGCCGTCACCACCAACGACCTTTATTGGATCTTCGGCGCCACCGTCCTGGCGCTGACGGTATTGGTACTGATATGGCGGCCGCTGCTGGCCATCACCGTGCACGAGGAGCTGGCCCGGGTCGAGGGCGTGCCGGTGGCCCGGGTACGCCTGGCGCTGATGCTGATCATCGCCCTGGTGATCGCTGTTGCCATGAAGGTGGTGGGCATCCTGCTGATCACCTCGCTGCTGATCATCCCAGCCGCCACGGCCAGGGCCTTCGCCCGCACGCCGGAACAGATGGCCGTGAGCGGCGCCCTGATCGGCTGCCTGGCCGTTGGCGGCGGCCTGTTCGCCTCGCTGCAGTGGGACCTGCCCGCCGGCCCGGCCATCGTCGCCGCCGCGGCATTGCTGTTTTTCGCCGGGCCATGTTGGCGCAGCACGACGACCGGATAGCATCACCCCCATCAGCCTTGCAATACCCCATTCATTTACTAAGATAAAGGCTGAACAATCCCCATCGATGACCCTTGCAAGGAGGTGTCAACCATGAACAGAAAAACCGCCCTCTCTATTGCAATTGTATTGGGCGCGGCGCTTTCCCTCCCCTTCTCGACCATTGCCGTCGCCGCCGATGACGCCACCCGGGAAATGGCACGGATCGTGGCCGATCTCAATCACCGGCCCAGCGCCTCCGACAAGGAAAAGCTGCGCCGCATCAGCCAACAGGGCACACCGGCCCAGCAGGCCATTGCCAATGCCCTGCTGGAGATGGATCACAAGGTTAGTTCCAGCGCCAAGGATAGACTGGCCAAGATCGCAAAGGATAGCTCCGTGCCCGAAGATACCCGCGAGCTGGCAGCGATCGTGAAGAACATGGAGCACCAAATCTCCTCGGCGGAGAAGAAAAAATTACGCGACATGTAAGCGCGACACCGGATGCAATAACGCAAAACGCCCTCTCCTGACAGGGTCGACGCCACCGGCTCCCGGTGGCGCTTTTTATTGCGCCTGAACGGAGGAGGAACGCGCCGAACGAGCGCCGAAACGCTCACGCAGCAGAATCGCGAGAACCAGGGCACCGACCAGTAGCTGCATCAATACCGTCTCGACGGTGGGATAAAGCCCCAGCCATTCAAAACGCGGCAGCGACAGCGGATCGATGGGCACCCAACCGGCCTCCTGCAGCGCGGCAACGCCGTGACCGGAAAAGACCACCGCCAGCACGAACAGGATCGCTGAGTTCACCGCAAAAAAGAGTCGCAACGGCAGGCGCATACTGAAGCGCAGGATCAGCCAGCCGAGCAGTAGCAGCACACCCAGGCCGGCGGCCATGCCGCCCCACAGCGAGACATGCTGGTCGGCGGCGGTCTGCAACCACAAGGCCCGGTAAAACAACACCGTCTCGAACACTTCGCGATACACCGCCAGGAAGGCGACCAGGGTCAACATCCACAGGGCGCGCCCCTGCAGGGCACCCTTTATCTTTACCTCGACGAATTCGCGCCAGCGCTGGGCGTTGGTCTTGCCATGCAGCCAGAAGCCGACATAGACCAGCACAGCCGCCGCCAGCAGGGCGGTGAGCCCCTCGGTCAGTTCGCGACTGGCGCCGCCGATGGCGATCACGTAGGTGGAAATCCACCAGGTAGCGGCACCCAGTAACAGCGCGACCGCCCAACCGGCATGCAGATAAGGCAGGGCGTCGCGGCGCCCGGTCTTGATCAGCACCCCGGCGATGGCCGCCAGGATGAGGATCGCCTCCAGCCCTTCGCGCAACAGGATCACCGCCGCACTGACCGCCCCGGCGCCGCCGGAGAGCTTGGCCGCGCCGCTGCCGTCACGGGCCTGATCCAGGGCGACGACCAGGGCGTGATAGCCAGACTCCACCTCGGCCAGCGGCGCCCGCTCCCTGATCAGCTGGCGATAGGCCATCATCTGTCGCTCCAGAGCAGCCACCGCCACCCCCCCTGCCCGCAATGAGGCCTCGGCCAATTCAAAGCCGTCCAGATAGGCGGCCACTGCCTCGCCGTAGGCCTGCTCGGCGTCGCCGCTGCGATAGCTGGCGATACTGGAATTGAGTTTCTCCACGGCGGTATCCAGCGGATGGACACTTTGCATCAGCACATCCGGATGGGCGCGCAGCCACGCCAGCTGGGCAAGCCCCTCCTTACCCGCGGCTGCCTCGACCGCCGCCGGCGTCAACTGGGTCAAGCCACCGATGTCATTAAACATGGACAGCCGCTGCTGCCGCCAACCCTGTTCACCGGCAGCACGCTCAGCGTCGCTGAAGGCGAAACCGCCGACG
>JASBUE010000278.1 GCA_030148045.1 Candidatus Tenderia sp. | reverse complement strand
CATCATCCTGGTCACCGGCCCGACCGGGTCGGGCAAGACCACGACCCTGTATGCCGCACTCGAGCGCATCAACGACCACTCGCGCAACATCATGACCGTTGAGGATCCCATCTAGTATTACATCGACGGCATCTCCCAGACCGCGGTCAACACCAAGGTGCAGATGTCCTTCGCCCGCGGCCTGCGCGCCATCCTGCGCCAGGACCCGGACGTGGTCATGGTGGGCGAGATCCGCGACCTGGAGACCGCCGAGATCGCCGTGCAGGCCTCGCTCACCGGTCACCTGGTGCTCTCCACCCTGCACACCAACACCGCCGTCGGCGCCATGACCCGCCTGCGCGACATGGGGGTGGAGCCCTTCCTGCTTGCCTCCAGCCTGATCGGCGTGCTGGCCCAGCGCCTGGTGCGCCTGCTTTGCCCCCATTGCAAACAGGCCCACCCGGCCAGCGCCAGCGAATGCGAAAGCTTCGGCTGGGATGCAGCCAATCCGCCCACGCTCTACCGCGCCAAGGGCTGTCCCGAGTGCAAGCAGGTGGGCTACCTCGGTCGCACCGGCATCTACGAACTGGTGATCGTCGACTAGCAATTGCAGACCATGATTCACGACGGCGCCGGCGAACAACAAATGGAACGCCACGCGCGCCACACCACCGCCGGGATTCGCGATGACGGCCTGCGCCGGGTGCTGGCCGGCGCGACCTCGCTGGAGGAAGTACTACGCGTCACCCGGGAAGGCTGAGCTGAAGGATAATCATTAGATGCCCGCCTTCGAATACAAGGCCCTGGACGCCGCCGGCAAGCAGCACAAGGGGGTGCTGGAGGCCGACACTGCGCGCCAGATCCGCCAGCAGCTGCGCGACAAGGGCTGGACGCCCCTGGGTGTGGACTATGTACAGCAGCGCTAGGCACGCCAGCGCCGCTCCGTCGGCCTGTTGCGGCGCGGCCTCAACCCGGCCGACCTGGCCCTGATCACCCGACAGCTCGCCACCCTGGTGCGCGCCGGCACCCCCATCGACACCGCCCTGCAGGCGGTGTCGCGTCAGACCGACAAGCCGCGCCTGAGCAACATGCTGCTGGCGGTGCGTTCGAAGGTGAAAGAGGGCCATCCCCTGGCCGTGGCCCTGGCCTATTTTCCCCACGCCTTTTCCGATCTCTACCGCGCCACCGTGGACGCCGGCGAGCAATCCGGTCATCTCGACGGCGTGCTGGAGCGGCTGGCCGATTACACTGAGACGCGCCACGCCCTGCGGCAGAAATTCCAGCTCGCCCTGATCTACCCGGTGTTGATCGCCGCGGTGGCGGTGCTGGTGGTGATCGGGCTGGTGGCCTACGTGGTGCCCAAGGTGGTGGAGGTGTTCGAGGGCATCGGTCAGGAACTGCCCCTGCTTACCCGCGGTCTGATTGCTTTGAGTGATTTTTTGCAGAATAACTGGATGCTGTTGCTCGGCAGTCTGGCTGTCATCATCGTGGTGCTAGGCTGGCTGCTGCGCCGCGAAGGCCCCAAGCGCCAATTCCACAAATTATTATTGCGTCTGCCGCTGATCGCGCGCCTGGTGCGCGGCATGAACACCGCCCGTTTCGCCCGCACCTTCAGTATCTTGGCCAGCAGCGGTGTGCCGGTGCTGGACGCCATGCGCATCTCCGCCGAGGTGGTCACCAACCTGCCCATGAAGCGCGCGGTGGAAGAGGCGGCGCGGCGGGTGCGCGAGGGCACGGCCATCAACAAGGCCCTGGAGCACAGCGGCTACTTCCCGCCCATTACCGTGCATCTGATCGCCAGCGGCGAGGCCAGCGGCAACCTGGACGAGATGCTGGAGCGCGCCGCCGGCGCCCAGGAGCGCGAGATGGAGACCCTGCTCGGGCTGCTGCTGGGCTTCTTCGAACCCTTTATGATTCTGTTTATGGGCGGCACGGTGCTGGTGATCGTGCTGGCCATCCTGCTGCCGATTTTTGATCTCAACCAACTGGTGAAATAGGAAAGGCAATGAAAAAGGAACGCAATCAGTCCCAACAGCGCGGTTTCACCCTCATCGAAGTGATGGTGGTGGTGGTCATCCTCGGCATCCTGGCGGCCTTCATCGTGCCGCGCCTGATGGACCGGCCCGACGCCGCCCGCATCGCCAAGGCCAAGTCGGACATCCGCGCCATCGAAAGCGCCCTGTCGCTCTACCGTCTCGATAATCACAGCTACCCCACCACCGACCAAGGGCTGGAGGCACTGGTGGAAAAACCGGCCGATGCCCCGGCCTGGAAAGAGGGTGGCTATCTCGACCGCCTGCCCAAGGACCCCTGGGGTAACGACTACCAGTATCTCAATCCCGGCATCCACGCCACCATCGATGTCTTTACCTATGGCGCGGATAAGGCCGAGGGGGGCGAAGGGCCCAATGCCGACATCGGCAACTGGACCATCGAATAAGCGCTCATGACCGCAATCCACCATCCGTCAAAACGGCAACGGGGATTCACCCTCCTCGAGTTGCTGGTGGTGTTGCTGATCATCGGCATCATCGTTGGTATGGCCACCCTGTCGGTGGGCGGCAACGAGGGCCGCGCCCTGCGCGACGAGGCCCAGCGCCTCAGCGCCCTGCTGGAGCTGGCGGCCCAGGACGCCATCCTCAACGCCCGCGAACTGGCCCTGGAGGTGGACGGTGCGGCCTATCGTTTCCTGCATTACGACGCGGAAGCAGAGCAGTGGCTGCCGCTGGCAGACGATGTCCTCAGGCCGCGCGAATTGCCGCCGGGTATGGAACTGAGCGCCCTGGTGGAAGGTCAGCAGCCGGAAGAGGGCAAGTTCGGCGAGACCGAGGCGACGCGCATTTTTATTCTCTCCAGCGGCGAGATGACACCTTTTACCCTTACCTTGAAGCTGGCCGAAGGCCCGGTCTATGAGCTGAGCGGCGACATGCTCGGCGGCCTGGTATTGGAGGGCCCCCTGGAATCATGAGCCAGCCATCATGAAACAGCGCGGCTTCACCCTGCTGGAAGTGCTCATCGCCCTGGCCATCCTGGCCGTAGCCCTGGCGGCGGCCATCAAGGGCATCAGCAGCCATGTGGGCAATATCAGCTATCTGAAGGAGCGCAGCCTGGCCCACTGGGTCGGCATGAACGCGCTCACCGAGCTGCGCGTCAGCGGCCGCTACCCCGGCGCCGGCGAGATCAAGGGCGACGAAACCCTGGCCGGACGCGAATTCCGCTGGACCATCAAGGTCACCGAGGTAGAGGGCGGCGACGTGCGCCGCCTCGACGTGCGCGTGGTGCCGGAGGATGACCCGGAGCGCCCGCTTACCACCCTCATCGCCTACATCGGCAAGCCGGCATGAGCATGACACGGCAACAGGGCTTCACCCTGCTGGAACTGGTGATCGCCGTCGGCATCTTCGCCCTCATGTCGGCCATGGCCTACGGCGGCCTCAACAGCGCCCTCAACACCCACGCGCATGCCGACGCCCAGGCCGAGCGCCTGGCCCAGCTGCAAAAGGCCATGCTGATTATCGGCCGCGACATCGAACAGGCCATCGACCGTCCGGTGCGTGACAATTATGGTGATGAACAGCCGCCCCTCAGCGGCGGCGGATATGGCAGCGTGATCCTGGAATTCAGCCGCAGCGGCCGCGCCAACCCCATGGGCCGGCCGCGCAGCCACCTGCAGCGCATCGGTTACCTGGTGGTCGAGGACCGCCTGCTGCGCCAGATGTGGCCGGTGCTGGACCGCGCCATCGATACCACCCCCTTCGAGGCGATGCTGCTGGACAAGGTGAAGCAGGTGGACCTGCGCTTCATGGATGAGCAACGCCAGTGGCAGCCCCAGTGGCCGCCGGCCAACAGCGGCAACCCTGCCCAGACCGCGCCGGTGATGCCGCGCGCGGTGGAAGTCAGCATCGATCTTGAGGATTGGGGCCGGGTGCGGCGTATTTTCGAGGTAGTGGGCTCATGATGAGACGGCGGCAGCAAGGCGTGGCCCTGATCACGGCGGTGTTGATCGTCGCCCTGGTGACGGCAGCGGCGGTCGCCATGGCCGCGCGCCAGCAGGTGGATATCCGCCGTTCGTCCAATATTCTGAATAACGACCAGGCCTACCTCTTCGCCCTGGGGGCGGAGGATTATGCGCGTAACGTGCTGGAGTGGGACGGCGACCGCACCAAGGGTAATCCCGACGTGGATCATCTCGGCGAGGCCTGGGCTCAGACCGTGTCGGTGCCGGTGGAGGGCGCCATGCTGAACGGTTCGGTGCAGGACCTGCAGGGGCGTTTCAACCTCAACGCGCTGGTGGATGCCAACGGGCAGCAGAACCCGGTAATGGCGGCGCGCTTTAGAAAACTGCTCGAACTGCTGGGCCTTAATGTGGACATCGCCGAGGCGGTGGTGGACTGGATAGATGCGGATGACAATCCGCGGCCCGGTTTCGGCGGCGCCGAAGACGACTTCTACATGCTGCAGGAGCCGCCCTACCGTGCCGCCAACACACTCATGGACAGTGCCAGCGAGTTGCGCCTGATTCGCGGCGTGGATGACGAGGCCTACCAGAAGCTGGCCCCCTTCGTCACCGCCCTGCCTGATCCTGGGGCCAGGATCAACGTCAACACCGCTCCCGCCGAGGTGCTGGCCGCATTGGAGCAAAACTTGACGCTGCAGATTGGCAAGGATCTGGTGGAGGCGCGCGAGGCGGATGAGTTTGCTACCATAGCGGAATTCACCGGCCACAACCTGTTGGCCAATCATCAGATAGACCCGAACATGGTGGATGTTAAAAGCAGCTTCTTCCGCGTCGACGCCGTGGCCGAATTCGATCAGACCGTCGCCCGCCTCCACAGCCTGCTCAAGCGCGACGGTGGCAAGGTCGAGGTGCTGATGCGCAGCCGGGGCGCCTTTTAATGGCCTTGTTTATCTATCTCGAATCCGTTGAGCGCGCCAGCTGGGTCCGGCTGGCGGCAGACGGTTCGGTGCACGGCCCGGGCCAGGGAGCGCTGGCGGAGATCGCGAGCGGCGGCGAACGGGTCACCGTGCTGGTGCCGGGCGAGGATGTGCTGCTCACCCAGGCCGAGGTGCCGGGCCACAAGCGCCGCCTGCTGGCCCGGGCCGTGCCCTATGCCCTGGAGGAGCAGCTGGTCGAGGATGTGGAGAGTCTGCACTTCGCCCTCTGCGGCGTCGACGGCGAGCGGGTCAACGTGGCGGTGGTGAGCCGGGCGCGGCTGGACCAGTGGCTGGTGCGGCTGCAGCAGGCCGGCATCGAGGCAGAGCGCATCGTGCCCGATGTCTTGGCCCTGCCCCTGCACGACGATGCTTGGCATGTGCTGCGCCTCAATGACCGCCTGCTGCTGCGCACGGGTCCCCAGGTCGGCATGGTGATCGATGCTGCCAACGCCGCCCTCTCCCTGACGGCTCTGCTGAACGAGACCGAGAACAGGCCCGATATTCTCCGGGTGCAGGACTTTACCGCCAGTTCCGAGCCCCTGCCGCCACTGGATATCGAGACGGTAGAGGAACCGGCCGCCGGTCTGCCGGTGGCGGTAATGGCCGCCGCTTTCAATGATCAGCAGGCCATCAACCTGCTGCAGGGGCAGTACAGCCGCCGCGAGCGCATCAGCCGCTACTGGCGCCCCTGGCGCGCCGCCGCGGCGTTGTTGGTCGGATTCATCGTGGTCCAGCTCGCCGCCGGGGTGGTGGAACGACAGCAGCTGGCGGCGCAGAAGGAGGCGCTCGATGCCGAGATCGAACAGATCTATCGTCAGGCTTTCCCCGAGGCGCGCAAGGTGGTCAACGCCAGGGTACAGATGGAGCGCGCCTTGACCGCGCTGCGCGGCGGCGGTTCGGCCGAAGGCGGGGGCTTCGCCGAACTGCTGGCTCAGGCCGGACGGCAGTTCAACAACAGCCCCGGTCTTAATCTGCAGCGGCTCAGCTACAAGAGTGGCCAGCTGGATGTGGCGCTGTTGATAGGTGACCTGCAGCAGCTCGATCAGCTCAAGCAGCGCCTGGTGGATGAGGCCGGCCTGGAGGTGGAGATCCAGTCCGCCAGCGCCCGTGACAACCTGGTCGAGGCGCGGCTGCGTATCAGGGGGGCGGCATCGTGAAGGCATGGTGGTCAGGGCTGCGGGCCGGCGAACGCCGTATGTTGATCGCCGGCGTCGTGGTGTTGTTGCTGGTGTTGCCCTATTTCGGCGTTTGGCTGCCGTTGCAGGACGATGTTGCCGCCCTGCAGAGGCAGGTCCAGGAGCAGCAGGCGGTGAAGCGCTGGATGCAGCAGGCCGCCACCGAGGTGAAACAGCTCAACGCCGCCGGCAGTGCCCCGGTGCGCCCCCGCGACGGCCGATCGCTGCTGGCGGTGGTGGACCAGACCGCCAAGCGCAGCGGCCTCGGGCCGGGTCTGAAACGGCTCGAGCCGGAGGGTCAGGCGGCGGTGAGGGTGTGGCTGGAGCAGGTCGCCTTCGATGACATGGTGCCCTGGCTGACCGGCCTGGAACAGCAGAACGGCCTGGTGGTGGCCACCATCACCATCGACCGCCAGGAACTGCCCGGCCGGGTCAACGCCCGCATCACCCTGGAGGCGCCCGGCGTATGATACGCAGCGTCGGTTATATATTGCTGGGCCTGCTGGCCTACGGCGTTTTTCTGGTGGCCACCGTCCCCGCCGGCCAGGCCTTCGCCCTGTTCCAGCCGCAATTGCCCCAGGTGCGCGCGGCCGGGCTGTCGGGGACGGCCTGGTCGGGTGAGGCGGCGGTGCTGCAGATTGCGGGAAAGAATCTGGAACGGGTCGACTGGCGCATCAAACCCTGGAGCGCCTTGTTTGGTGAGTTGGAAATCGACGTGGCGCTGGATGACGCTGATCTCAGCGGCCATGCCACCCTCGGCTTGAAACCGGACGGTGCCGTCCGCCTGAGTAACGTGGACCTGCGCCTGGCGGCGTCCGAATTCTCCGATCTGTTCAACACCCCGGTGGGCCTTGGCGGCCAGTTCGAGCTGCAATTGCAGCGCGCCGAATTCATGGGTCAGAAGATTCAATCCGCCGAGGGCGTGGTGCGCTGGCGGCGTGCCGCCGTCACCGTCCCGCTGGTTCAACCGCTGGGCGAATTCACGGCCCGGCTCAGCACCACGGAGGGTGGCATCAAGGCCCGGATCAAGGATGACGGCGGTCCCCTGCAGCTCGACGGCACGGCCGTGTTGACGCCGGCAGGCGCCTACAGCTTCAATGGCTCGGTGGCGGTGCGTGATCCCCAGCAACAGATGTTGGTGCAGGGCGTGCGCGCCCTGGGCCGCCCCGCGGCGGATGGCCGGGTGGCGTTGCAATATTCGGGGAGTCTGTAGCCTCAAGAAAGTTTCCTCCCCCACACCAAGCCGGTACAATGCGCGGCAATTCAACCCGCTTCCGACTATTGAATATGAATGTCCTGCTGCGACAGCTCGATACCCTGGCCTCGGTCATCGACCGGCTCAACGAATGGATCGGGCGCTTCAGCGCCTGGCTGCTGGTGGCGTTGGTGTTGTTGGTCTGTTACGACGTGGCCATGCGCTACCTGTTCCAAGCCGGCTCGGTGGCGTTGCAGGAGCTGGAGTGGCACCTGTTTGCGCTGATCTTCCTGCTCGGCGCCGCCTACACCCTGAAGTACGACGAGCACGTCCGGGTCGATGTCCTCTACCATGCCAAGTGGATGACGCCGCGGCGCCGGGCGGCGGTCGACCTGTTCGGTTGCCTGTTTCTGCTGCTGCCCTTCTGTGTGCTGATGGTGGTCAGTTCTATTCCCTTCGTGGCGCAGTCCTACGGCTGGGGCGAGGCTTCGCCCGATCCCGGCGGTCTGCCCTATCGCTGGCTGTTGAAGGCCATGATTCCCACCGGCTTTGTGCTGCTGGCGCTACAGGGGCTGGCCTTGGCCATTCGCAGCCTGCAGACCTTGGTCAATCCCGGCATCGCAAAACCAGAGCCGCGCTGATGGAGATGGAGTACTGGGCCATCGTCATGTTCGGTGTGGCCGTCGCGCTGCTGCTGATCGGTTTTCCCGTGGCCTTCACCCTGGGGGCGGTGGCCATGGCCTTCGGCGGCTGGTTTCTCGGCTGGCAGGAGTTCCAGCTGCTGCCCATGCGGGTCTGGGGGGTGATGACCAATTTTACCCTGCTGGCGGTGCCGCTGTTTGTCTTCATGGGGGTAATGCTGGAGCGCTCCGGCCTGGCGGAGGAGCTGCTCGAGACCATGGGCCAGCTGTTCGGCCGCATTCGCGGCGGCTTGGCGGTCTCCATCGTGGCGGTCGGCGCCCTGCTGGCGGCTACCACCGGGGTGGTCGGCGCCACCGTGGTGACCATGGGCATCATCGCCCTACCCGCCATGCTCAAGCGGGGTTATGACAAGCGCCTGGTCTCGGGGGCCATCGCCGCCTCGGGTACCCTGGGGCAGATCATCCCGCCCAGCATTATTTTGATCCTGCTGGGAGATGTGATGGGTGTGCCGGTGGGCGAGCTGTTCGCCGCCGCCGTGGTGCCGGGGCTGCTGCTGGTGGCCGCCTTCATGAGTTACATCCTGGTTATCGCCTTCATCCGGCCCAGACTGGCACCGCCGCTGGTGCGGGAAGCGGACGGCACCGCACTGGGCGCCAAGGTGGTGAAGAGTCTGTTGCCGCCACTGCTGCTGGTCTTCGCCGTGCTGGGCTCCATCTTCTTCGGCATCGCCTCTCCCACCGAGTCGGCCGCGGTGGGCGCTCTCGGGGCGATGATCCTGGCGGCCCTGCACAGGCGACTGAGCCTGACAAATGTCCGTCAGGCGGCGCAGCAGAGCGCGCGCCTGACCAGCATGGTGTTCCTGATCCTGATCGGGGCGACGGCCTTCGGCCTGGTGTTCCGTTCCATGGGCGGTGATTTCGCGGTGGAGGATTTCATGGTGGCGCTGCCCGGTGGCGAGTGGGGCTTCATCGCCGTCAGCATGCTGCTGATCTTCGTGCTGGGCTTCTTCCTCGATTTTCTCGAGATCTGTTTTATCGTGGTGCCGATCCTGGCGCCCATCGCCGAGCTGATGGATATCAACATGCTTTGGTTCGCGGTGCTGATCGCCATGAACCTGCAGACCTCCTTCCTGACCCCGCCGTTCGGCTTCTCGCTGTTTTATCTCAAGGCGGCCGCACCGCCCGAGGTACGTATCCAGCACATCTATCGCGGCGTGATTCCCTTTGTGCTGATCCAGATTGCGGTGCTGGCGCTGTTGGTGGTGTTTCCGGGGGCGGTGCAGTGGCTGCCGGACCTCATGAACGAGATGAAGGACTACTGAATCACGAAGCTGGTGAACAGCACGTCCTGAATCCCGGTGGGGTATTTATTGCCGTCCTTGTCCTTGGCCGTGGCATCCGGTTTGATGTCGGCGTATTTCAGCAGGGCCTCCTGGATACGCTGCAGCGCCGCCTGGCGCAATTCCTCGCGCTGTCGCAGGCCCATGACCTCGGCCAGCTCCCGGTGCGCGAACAGCATCAGCAGTTCATGCCGGATTGGCGCGCGGTGATCCTGAACCGCCTCGATGGTATTACTGTCCATGGAGACGATGTCCACCGCGACTTGCAGAAAACGCAGCTGGCGCCCGTCGACCACGTTCACTACGAAGGCCGGTTCGATGGTGAAATAGTTGGTTTTGCCGTTCTCAATGGTGGCGCCACCGACGGCATGTGCCGTGCTGCTGGTCAGCAGGAGAAAAAACAGCAACATACGGGGTTGGGCATTCAATATGGCATTTCCCGTCCGGTGACGGCTTGGGCGCAAAAACTTCATATCCCGATCTCTCCTACGCTACTTCATGCTGCCGGACGTTATCTGTGATTTGTTGCCTGGCTTGGGTGTGTCTCTATCTAGATGGATATCGGAGTGCGAGGTGCCGGGCTTTAATAGGAATTGTTTATGAAATCGATCGGCCATATAGATTTCGTTCTCGTAGTGGGTGGGTAGAAAGAGGGGCGCCGTGGCCTGGCGTGCGTATTTCGCCAAGGCGGCACCTTGTGGTTATAGCTTCAGGGCACGGGCGTAGGCCGATTCCGAAATATCGTTCCAGGCGTCGTTGTTCTGGCTGAAGGCCTTGTAGGCCTGATACACCTGGCGGAAGGCCTGGTTCTTCTCCGCCTCCTCCTCCAGGGTCTCGCCGGCCAGACGTTTCAACTCCCTCAGCACTTCTGCCGGAAATTCCAGCACTTCGACCTTGTGCTTGAGCTTGAGTGTCTGCAGCGCCTGCAGGTTCTTGGCCTCGAACTCGGCCAGCATCCAGGCGTTGGCGGCGGCCGCTGCGGTCTCGATCATGAGCTGGTATTCCTGCGGCAGCTCGTTCCAGGCCTTGAGGTTGCAGGTTAGTTCCAGCACCGGGCCCTGCTCCTGCCAGCCTGGGTAATAGTAGTGCTTGGCCGCACGATACAGGCCCAGGCGCTCATCGTGATAGGGCCCGACCCACTCGGTGGCGTCAATGGTGCCGCGCTCCAGGGCGGTATAGATCTCGCCACCGGCGAGCAGCACCGGGTTGGCGCCGGCCTTGGCCATCACCTTGCCGCCCAGGCCGGGGATGCGCATCTTGAGTCCCTTCAAGTCGTCGATGCTGTTGATCTTCTTGCGGAACCAGCCGCCCATTTGCACGCCGGTGTTGCCCATGGGAAACGCTACCAGGTTGAAGGGCCGGTATATGTCTTGCCACAGTTTCAGGCCGGCGCCGTCGTAGAGCCAGGCGTTCATGCCCTGGGCGTTCATGCCGAAGGGGACGGCGGTGAAGAACTGCGCCGCCGGTACCTTGCCGGCCCAGTAATAGGCCGCGCCATGACCCATCTGCACCGTGCCCTGGGAGACCGCATCAAAGGTCTGCAGGGGCGGCACCAGCTCGCCGCCGGCATAGACACTGATGCGCAGGCGGCGGTCGCTCATCTGCTCCAGGTCGCGGGCGAATTTTTCCACACTCTCCTGGAAGATGGGGAAGTTGGGCGGCCAGGTGGTCACCAGCTTCCAGTTGAAGCGTTTGCCCGCGGCGATGGCCGGTGCGGCGCCGATGGCGCCCTCCGCCAGTACTCCGCCACCTACGGCTTTCTTCATGAAATCACGGCGTTTCATTATGGGTTCCCCGGAATTTGTTATCAGTTTTTAAACAATGAATGGTAGCCCACCCCCCGGACCCGCGCAAACGTGAAAGGGTTGATAATCCGGTAAAGCGGCGGACGGGTCAGAGGGTATGTTCGGTTGAGGAAGTGGCGGGCCGCACGTTGACTATCCAGGTGGCCGGCGTAAGAGGGCGTTAGCAATTGGAGTGGATGCCGTGGTGACGTATGATGGATAAGTTAACAGGCCACCAGGTTGGCATAGGCGATCACCAGCCACTTACTGCCGGCATCGTCAAAGTTTACCTGCACCCGCGCGCTACCGCCCTGTCCTTCGTAATTGAGTAACACACCCTGGCCGAATTTCTGGTGGAAGACACGCTGGCCGACATAAAACCCTTCCGGCGCATCCTGGTTGAACTCGAAGCCATCATCGCCGCCTGAAACCGTTGGCCGCTTGACGGACACCTTGGGCCGTACGGTTTGGATCAGCCCTTCCGGAATCTCACCGATGAAACGCGACGGCAGCGAGTAGTGCTCCTGACCGTGCAGGCGGCGCACTTCGGCGTGGGTGATGTAGAGCGTTTGGCGCGCCCGGGTGATGCCGACGTAGCAGAGTCGGCGTTCCTCTTCCAGGCGGCCCGGTTCCTCCAGGGACATCTGGTGCGGGAACAGCCCCTCCTCCATGCCGCACAGGAAGACCAGTGGAAACTCCAATCCCTTGGCCGAGTGCAGGGTCATGAGCTGCACACAATCCTCCCACGGATCCCCCTGTCCCTCCCCGGCTTCCAAGGCGGCATGGGCGAGGAAGGCGGTGAGCATGTCCATGCCCTCCTCGCCCGCTTCGTCGTATTCAAATTCGCGCGCGGCGCTGACCAGTTCCTCCAGATTTTCCACCCGCGCCTGGCCCTTTTCGCCCTTCTCTTTCTTGTAATGCTCGATCAGGCCGGAGCGAGCGAGCATGTGGTCGGTTTGCTCGGCCAGTTCCATCGCCCGGGTTTCGTCGGCGATGGCGTCGATCAGGTCGAGAAAGCCCTGGATGGCGTTGGTGGCGCGCGCCGGCAGGTGTTTTTCGCTGACGATGCTCCCGGCCGTTTGCCACAGGCTGACGGCCCGTTCGCGCGCCAGGTCGCGCACGGCCGCCTTGCTGCGATCGCCGATGCCGCGGGTCGGCGTGTTGACCACGCGCTCGAAGGAACCGTCGTCGTGACGATTGGCGATCAGGCGCAGATAGGCCATGGCGTCATTGATCTCCTGGCGCTCGAAAAAGCGCTGACCGCCATAGATGCGATAGGGAATGCCGTGGTGCAACAGTTCCGCCTCCAGCACCCGCGACTGGGCGTTGGAGCGATACAGGATGGCCGCCTCGCGCCGGGCATGGCCGTCATGGATCCATTGGCGAATGCGCTCGACGATGAAGCGCGCCTCGTCCAGGTCGTTGAAGGCGGTGTAGAGCTGGATCGGTTCGCCCTCCTCGCCGTCGGTCCACAGCTCCTTGCCCAGCCGGTCGGCGTTGTGGTCGATCAGGGCATTGGCGGCCTTGAGGATGGTGGCGGTGGAGCGGTAATTCTGTTCCAGGCGGATGGTTTGGGCCTTGGGATAGTCCTGGCTGAAACGGTGGATGTTTTCGATGCGCGCACCGCGCCAACCGTAGATGGACTGGTCGTCGTCGCCGACGATGAACAGGTTGCCGCCCTCACCGGCCAGCAGCCGCAGCCAGGCGTATTGGATGGTATTGGTGTCCTGGAATTCGTCCACCAGCACGAAGGGAAACCGTTCCCGATAGTGATGCAGGATGTCGGCGCGGTCGCGCAGCAGCTCGTGGGCGCGCAGCAGCAATTCTGCGAAATCCACTAGCCCGGCCTTGCGGCAGTGTTCCTCGTAGGCCTGATAAATGCGCAGCATCTGTTTGCTGTAGGGATCGCCGTGGTGATCCACGTGTTCCGGGCGCTGGCCCTCGTCCTTGCGCGCGTTGATGAACCACTGCACCTGGCGCGGTGGCCACTTGGCCTCGTCCAGTTCCAGGTTCTTGAGCAGGCGGCGGATGAGGCGGTACTGGTCGTCGGAATCGAGGATCTGGAAGGCCTGCGGTAGGCCGGCGTCTTTCCAGTGGGCGCGCAGAAAGCGGTGCGCCAGGCTGTGGAAGGTGCCCACCCACATGCCGCCCACGGGCTGGCCGAGCAGCGCCTCGATGCGGTGTTTCATCTCGGCGGCGGCCTTGTTGGTGAAGGTCACCGCCAGGATGTTGTAGGGCGAGACGTGCTCCACCGCCATGATCCAGGCGATACGGTGCACCAGCACCCGGGTCTTGCCGCTGCCGGCGCCGGCCAGCACCAGCTGTTGGCCCCGGCAGGCGGTGACCGCCGCGCGTTGCGGATCGTTGAGGGGATCGATAATGTGGGTGACATCCATGGTGCAGGGATTTTAGCAAATTCGACCGCCGCCCGAGATGGTGATCTACATGCGCAGGGGGCGGATGACGTCGGCGAAATCCTCGGTCTCTTTATTTAATATATGAAAATGCCCCCGCTTGCCGGGGGCATTGGGTTGTTAAATACCGGCGAACGAGGTGACGAAGTTGGCGAAAAACACGGCAACGGTTGCGACAACCGGAATTCCAAGCAGGACGGTCACCACGTCCTTACTGCGATAGAGTTCTTTTTTATTGTCTGGTTTGGTGCTCATTGAGTGCTCTCCCCGAATCTATTAATGCAAATAAACAAACACGTTGATTAACTGCTCAATAGACCGCGCCTCCACTGCGTCAGGCGATCGAAAAAATAGTAGAACAATAATTCCGACTTTCAAGCTCAGATAAGGGGTGGGGCGCGGGGATCAGGCGGCTGGGGAGGGTGGAGGCGTCAGCAGCTCTGGCGAATCTGCCAGCCGAAATCTTCGTCCTTGTTGAGTTTTACTTGATCGGCGGTGCCCCAAGAGATCTCAATACAATCGATTTCGTCGTCATCCTGAACGCCCGCCTCTTCAATCAGCCGGCGGATTTCCCGCCAGGTGAATTTGGTGCTGCGTTTCATTGCCGGCTTGTCAGGTAACATGATCGCCCCTCCTTGAATGCCAGTGACAAAACAGTATAGCAACATAATTTTTGTTTGTATTTGTGACTGTTTTACTCGGTTAAACAGTGGCTTGCCGGTTTGGCCGGCGCCGGCCCAGCCCCGCGAGGAATTGGTGCGGGCGCTGAATCCATGGCCTTAGTTCAACACGAATTTCACCCCGATCAGCAGCAACATGGTCGCCAGCAACGGCCGCATGATGCGTTCCGGCAAGACGCTGCCCAAATGGCTGCCGAGATAGATGCCGGGGAGCGAGCCCAGCAACAACACCAGCAGCAACTCCATATCCACCGTGCCCATGTGCAGATGGCCCAGCCCGCCGAGCAGGGTCAGCGGCACGGCGTGGGCGATGTCGGTGCCGACGATGCGGCGCGTGGGCAGGGAGGGATAGAGGAACATCAGCATGGCGGCCCCCAAGGCACCGGCCCCTACCGAGGTGATGGGGACCAGCAGACCGAGCAGCACGCCCCCGGCGACGGTGGCGTAGGGGCGCTGCCGCTGCCAGCGCGGGAAGCGCCTTTTCACCTGGCCGGCAAAACGGTGCATCTGGCGCCGCAGCACGATGGCGGCGGCGGTCAGGATCAGAGCGATGCCCAGCGTGACGGTAATCAGGGTGTCCAGTTGCCCATTCTGATCCAATAATCCCTTCACCAGCCACAGGCTCAGCAGTGCCGCTGGCAGGCTGCCGAGCCCCATCCGGGCGGCGATGCGCCAGTCGATCTGGCCTTTGCGGCCATGGCTCCAGATGCCACCGGCCTTGGTGGCAGCGGCGAACAGCAGGTCGGTGCCGACGGCGATGGCGGGGTTGATGTGAAAGGCGAAGATCAGCAGCGGCGTCATCAGGGAGCCGCCGCCGACACCCGTCAGTCCAACCAGCAGACCGACCAGGAAGCCTGAAACCGTGTATCCCCATTCCATTTATGCGCATCTGTGCCAATATTGTTAGACTTAAGAGCAATATATCAAGCCGTCTTTATTGCGAATAATAATATGATGTTCTAGTATTATTCATTAAATTTATATCGAAAGGCGCAATGAAACTGCAGCAACTCAACTATATTCGTGAAGTGGCACGCCGCGGCCTGAATGTATCCGCCGCCGCCGAAGCCCTGCACACGGCCCAGCCCGGGGTCAGCAGCCAGATCCGCCTGCTGGAGGACGAATTGAATGTGCAGATCTTCGAGCGCAATGGCAAACGGCTGGTGGGTATCACTGAGCCGGGACGACAGATCCTGGAGATTGTCGAGCGGGTACTGCAGGAGGTCGACAACATCAAAAAGGTCAGTGGTGAATATTCGGACGAGGCCAGCGGCCGTCTCGCCATCGCCACTACCCATACCCAGGCGCGTTACGCCCTGCCGCCGGTGGTGGCCGCCTTCAAGCAGAAATATCCGGGCGTGCGCCTGGAGCTGCACCAGGGCAGCCCCGGCCACGCGGCGGAGCAGGCGGCCAAGGGGATTGTCGACATCGCTATCGCCACCGAGGCCATCACCGATTATCCGGACCTGGTCATGCTGCCCTGTTATGAGTGGAATCGTTGCGTGGTCTGTCCGCCGGGACACCCGCTGCTGGACGAAGAGCCGCTCACCCTGGAGGCCCTGGCACGCCATCCCATCATCACCTATGACTTCGCCGTGGCCGGGCGCACCAAGATCAACAAGGCCTTCGAGCAGGCCGGGCTGGAGCCCAACGTAGTGCTTACCGCCATCGATTCGGACGTGATCAAGACCTACGTGGAGCTGGGCCTGGGGGTGGGCGTATTGGCCAAGATGGCCTTCAATCCGGCCCGCGACACCAACCTGCGGGCCATCGACGCTTCCCATCTGTTCGAGCCCAGCACCACCCGCATCGGCATCCGCCGCGGCGCCTTTCTGCGGCGCTATGCCTATGAGTTCATCGAGATGTTCGCCCCGCATTTGACGCGCTCGGTGATCGAGGCGGCGATGGCCAGCCGTGGCCGGGAAAAAGAGGGTTTAAAGTAAGCCTCCTAGGAGGCTTCTTTTTCATCGTCCTCGACCTGCTCCGAATAGCCGCACTCCTTTTGCGGGCAGACCTTTTCCGTGCCCCGTCGCTTGGTGGTCTTGAGGGTCAGAATGGGCCAGCCGCAGTTGGGGCAGGGTTCGTCGAGGGGTTCGTTCCAGACGGCGTACTTGCAGTCCGGATAGCGCGAGCAGGAGTAGAACAGCTTGCCGTAGCGTGACTTGCGCGACACCATGGTGCCCTGATGGCACTCCGGGCATCCCACGCCGGTGTCCTTGGGCTTTTCCAGCGGTTCGATATAGCGGCAGTCGGGGTAGGCCGAGCAGCCGATGAACTTGCCGTAGCGGCCGGTGCGGATGATCAGCGGGGCGCCGCATTTGGGGCAGCTGCGCCCTTCCACTACCTCGGGCTCGGCCGCCGCCGATTCCGCGTCCTCGTCCAGGCTGCGGGTGTAGTCGCACTCGGGAAAGCCGGTGCAGCCGATAAACCGGCCGCGCCGCCCCAGCCGGATGGAGAGCGGCTTGCCGCACTTGGGACATTCCTCGTCCAGGGCCTCGTGGGTCACGTCCTGGCGGCTGACATTGGCCTCGGTCTCGTCGATCTGGTGTTTGAAAGGCGACCAGAACGAGGCCAGCAGCGGCAACCAGTCCTCCTCGCCGCGCGAGATGGCATCCAGTTCGTCCTCCAGCTTGGCGGTGAACTCGTAGTCCACGTACTTGGAGAAATACTCGGTCAGGAATTTATTGACGATGCGGCCCACGTCGGTGGGGCGGAAGCGCTTCTTTTCCAACGTCACATATTCGCGCGCCTGCAGCGTGGAGATGATGGAGGCGTAGGTGGAGGGGCGGCCGATGCCGTGTTCCTCCAGCGCCTTGACCAGGCTGGCCTCGCTGTAGCGCGGCGGGGGTTCGGTAAAGTGCTGTTCGGTACGGATCTGCAGCAGCCTGACCACGTCGCCCTCAGCCAGCGGCGGCAGCATCTTCTCCTCGTCGCTGCCGGCCTTGGCGTCGTCCACATCCTCCTGGTAGATGGCCATGAAGCCCGGGGTGTGGATGGCGGAGCCATTGGCGCGGAACAGGTTCTGCTCGCTGCCGGCGGCCAGATCCACGGCCATGGTGTTGATGGTGGCGTGGATCATCTGGCAGGCTAAAGTGCGTTTCCAGATCAGCTCGTAGAGCTTGAACTGGTCCTTGGTCAGATGCGCCTTGATCGCGCCGGGTTCGGTGGTGATAGAGGTGGGGCGGATGGCCTCGTGGGCCTCCTGGGCGTTCTTGGACTTGGTCTTGTAAGCATTGGGCGAGTCCGGCAGGTTCTCCCTGCCGTAGCGCTGTTCGATAAAGCCGCGCATCTCGTCCACCGCCTCCTGGGCCAGGTTGACCGAGTCGGTGCGCATGTAGGTGATCAAGCCGATGGCGCCGCCGCCGGTGTCGATCCCCTCGTAGAGCTGCTGCGCCGTGCGCATGGTGCGCTGGGCGGTGAAACCGAGCTTGCGCGAGGCCTCCTGCTGCAGGGTAGAGGTGATGAACGGCGGCGCCGGGTTGCGTTTGCGTTTGCGCTTGTCGACCTTGATCACCTTGAGCTGGCCGTCGGCGGTCTTGCTCAGGACCTCTTCGGTGGCGCGGGCCTGTTTTTCGTTGTCGATGCTGAACTGGGTCAGCTTCTCGCCCTGGAATTGGGTCAGCTTGCCACTGAACTGGGCGCTGCGCTCTTTCTTCAGGTCGGCCTCGATGGTCCAGTATTCCTGCGGCTTGAACTTCTCGATCTCCTGCTCGCGCTCGACGATCATGCGCAGGGCGGGGCTCTGCACCCGGCCGGCTGACAGTCCGCGGCGGATCTTCTTCCACAGCAGCGGCGACAGGTTGAAGCCCACCAGGTAGTCCAGCGCGCGGCGTGCCTGCTGGGCGTTGACCAGCTCCTCGGCCAGGCCGCGCGGATGTTCAATGGCCTCCTGGATGGCGCGTTTGGTGATCTCGTGGAACACCACCCGGTGCACTTCTTTATCCTTGAGCAGCTTTTTCTGCTTCAGGTATTCGCAGATATGCCAGGAGATGGCCTCGCCCTCGCGGTCCGGGTCAGTGGCCAGATAGAGGGCGTCGGCCTTTTTCATGTCCTTGGCGATGGCCTCGAT
>JASBUE010000241.1 GCA_030148045.1 Candidatus Tenderia sp. | reverse complement strand
GAGAGGGCCAGTTGGCCGTCGGAGTGGCTCATGGCGACCTGTGCGAACGCCTCGCCCTGTTGCAGCAATAGCAGCACCTCTGCGCCATGCTGCCGGGCGGCCTCGAAGTCCTCTGCCGAGGGGGCCTCTGGCAGGTCGATGAGGATATGGCCCATGCGGTACTCATCCTCGCCGCTGCCCTGCAGCTTCTGTTGCGCCAGGAACTGATCCACTTCCGTGTCGGTGATGTTGATGCGGTTGTTGACGTAACGCTGGCGCAGTCGCTGCTGCAGGATCTCGTGGCGGATCCCTTCGCGGTAGGCATTGAAGTCGATGCCGTCGTTCTCCAGGATGGCGCTCAGTCGTTCTAGTGATAGGTTGTTCTGCTCGGCGATGCTGTTGAGGGCGCGGTTAAGGGTTTCGTCGTCGATGATGATGTTGTTGCTGGTGGCGAGTTGCCGTTGCAGGTGTTTAATGATCAGGCGGTCCAGCACCTGTTCTCTCAGTACGGCGTTCGGCGGTAGCTGGTTGGCGCCCATCTGCAGCTTGATGGTCTTGACGGCGCTTTCCAGCTCGGTCTCGCTGATGGCCTGATCGTTGACGATGGCGACGATGCGGTCCAATTCGACCGGCTCGGCCTGGAGTTGCGTGGTGACTGTGGCGGCCAACAGGGCAAGGAGGCCGCTAATGAGGATGCGTCTAATCATGATATGTTTCTCTAGTTTACAGCGTTGTATCCTAGTATCTGTTCTTCCATGAATTCGTCAATGCGTTTGCCCAGGCTGGTCAGCCCCTTCAGCTCCAGCTGCAGGTACCAGCTGTAGCGCAGGCTGCCGAAGGGCGGCGTGGCGGCGTTGGCGTCATTGACGAAGATTGCGCGGCGAACGGCGCGAAAGGCCCAGCAGCAGCTGTTGTATTCCAGACCTGCCATCTTTTCCAGGGTGCGGTCATCTTCCAGCGAGTGATAACGCCGCGCCATCATACTCCAGCGCGGTGTCAGTGGCCAGAGCACCGAGGCGTCGATCTCGCGGCTGAGACCGGCGGGGGCGCTGCGGCGGTTGCCGCGGTCGCGGTATCTCAGGTTGAGGATATGGTAGTTGTCGCGGCTGTATTGCAGGCGTATGTCGCGTTCGATAACCACGTCGTCATCGGTGTCCCACAGCAGGATGCCTGTCAGCCGCACATTATCATGGGGCGTGAAGTAGAGTTCGGCGATGATGTCCGACTGGCGGCTGGTATCCAGAATATTGCCACTCAGGCCGACCCGGCGGTCGTCGAAATAGATGATCTTGCCGAGGCTGCCGGAGAGCTTTTCTTTGCCGCTATCGGCACTGATCAGACGCGAGGTAAGCGACAGGGTCACCTGGTTGGTGTCGCCGATGCGGTCGAGGCCGGTGAAGCGGCGTTCGCTGAACAGCTGCGACTGGTTGAAGGTGAGCAGTGAGGTGTCGAACAGCGGAAACGCCGACTGGTCGCGATAGGGCGCGTAGACGTAGAACAGGCGCGGCTCCAGCGTTTGCACATAGCCGCTGGAGCCGAGTTGCGTATCCCGTTCCAGATAGATGCCGCTGTCGACACTGCCGACGGGCACGGTGCGCTGCAACTGTTCGTCGGCGAGGCTGTTGTTGGGGTCCTCCAGCTGATAGCGGGTGTGATAGACGCTCAGTTTCGGGGTGATGTAGCCCGCCGTGTGCTCATAGGGCAGGCTGAGCGTGGGGATGAGGCTGGCCCGCTGGCCGGTAACGCTGTCCTGTCGCTGAAAACGCACCAGTTCACTCTCGAGTTTGAATTGCATTGGACCCACCATGGGCGGGCTGAGTTCATAGGTGATCTGGGGCAGGCGGCGGTAGGGGCGACTGCCCGCCGAGAGGTTGGGATTGATGATCTGGAAATCCTGGGTCTGGATCATGAAGTGCTGCAGCTTGTCGTCGTACTGCAGCTTTATATAGCGTTCCAGATAGGTGGTGCTGCTGGCTCTGAGCGAATTGCTGAAGTCGTTGAAATATTTCGCGTCCGAGACGCGGTTGAAAAGGATCTGGTCGCTCCAGCCCGTGCCCAGCCGGCCCCTATGCTCGTAGCGGTAAAGGCTGCGCGCCTGGCCGAAGACCTTGTCGTCGATATTTTCGGTGTTGATGATGCCCTCGCCGTAGCGGCTCAGGTAGCGCAGTTCGTTGGCCCACTTCAGGCCGCGTTCGGTGTAGTTGTGCGGCGTCACGGTGGCGTCCAGCTGGGGGTGGAGGTTGAGATAGATGGGCTGGGCGAACTCGTTGCCACCGTTCGTGCTGCTGCCCCAGGTGGGTGGCAGCAGCCCGGTCATGCGCGCGTCGGTGATGGGAAAACGGATGTAGGGCAGATAGAACACCGGCACGCTGTGAAACTGGAGCCGGGCGTTGTAGGCGCTGCCCATACCTTCGGCGCGGTCGAGCTTTACGGTGGCGGCGCGCAGGGCCCAGTCCTCGTCGTCTTTGTCACAGGTGGTGTAGCGGGCCTGTTTCAGAATGGTGAGCTCTTCGCCTTGTAAGAGAATTTTGCTGCTGGTGCCGCGTGCGCGGCGTTCGTAGAGGAAGAACTCGGCCGCGCTGAATTCGCCCTCATGGATGTCCGACACCAGTTGGGCGCGGCTGCTGAGGGCGGTGAAGGCAGGTGTTTCGTAGCGCACGTTGCCCACGGCGTCCAGGGTGCTGGTGCTGCGGTAGAAGATCGCCTCGTCGGCCAGCAGTTGCTCGTCCGGGCGCTGTACCAGTACGTCGCCGAACAGCCTGAACACCTCGTTGTTTAAACTTTCCGATGAGTCGGCACTCAGATAGACCGGGGCATCAGCGCCTCGTTGGGCGCCGGGGTAAGCAAGGGTCGGGCGCGGCCAGGCCTGGCACAGGGGCCAGTCCTGCGCCGCCGCGAGCTCGAAACTGGCGCCCAGCAGGAGCAGGCAGATGGCCGTGTTGGCGCCGTGTCTGAAGTTGCGTCTGAGCATCGGGCGGGCGCTTAGCAGCCGTGGCGCAGGCTTGAAAAACCGAGGTCGGGACGGCGGCGGCAGACACGGGAAACGATGGTAGAGTATTTGATTTTGTCGTAACGTATCGAAAAAGACATGAATGCCGCGATTCCACTCAACTATTTGGTTTTAAAGTGCAAAAAAAGCCCCTAGCAGGTAAGTATACCTTGTTCCTGGCGGTCGGTATCGTGCTGCTCGTGGTGCTGATCATCGTTACGCGTCCCCAGCCCGAGGCGCGGCAGACCGAGCTGCCGCCGGTCAGGGTGGAGGTGGCGCCGGTCGAGCTGCGCGATCTCCGTCCCAGCGTGCGCGTGGGCGGTTATCTGCAGCCGCTGCGGCGGGCGCGTCTCCAGTTCCAGGTGGAAGGACGCTTGCAGCAACGGCTGGTGGAGCCGGGTGCGCAGGTGGTTCAGGGCGACGTGCTGCTGCGTCTGGAACAGGGGGATTATCGCGATCTGCTGCACGAGGCCAAGGCGCAACTGGAGATTGAGCGGGCGGCCGTGGCGCGCGACCGCCAGCTGCTGCAGCTGGCGGAACGCAACCGCGCATTGCAGCAGGCTGAAGTCGCGCGCCAGGAGCGTCTGGGCACGGAATCACTCTCCTCCAAGGCCGCCCTCGATGCCGCGCGCCAACGCTTGTTGCAGCTCGAGGCGGAAGAGGCGCAGCTGCGTTACAGCGTCGATAGCGCCGCGGCGCGTCTCGACAGGTTGGAGGCGGCGGCACGGCGCGCCGAGCGCAATGTTGATCGCGCCACTCTGCGCGCGCCTTTTCCCGGTACGGTCAATCGGATCATGGTGGAGGTCGGCGACGACGTGGCGGCCAACGAGGTGGTGTTGGAGTTACTCGACCTGAGCCGGCTGGAATTATATGCCGAGATCGACCGTGCCGTGGTGACTCGGCTGGAACGTTGCCAGAGCATCGAGGTTTTGGTGGATGAGCGGGTTTACCGGGCTGAAATCGTCGCCCTGCAGCCTCACCCCGATCCTGATACCTATACCTATGCGCTGCGGGCGCGTTTCGATAACCCGGGCATCGTCTCCGGCGCCGCGGCCGAGGCGCGCCTGCTGTTGCCCGAACTGGAGCAGGTGACTGTGGTGCCGGTCTCGGCCCTGGTGCGCGACGATGGCGAGCTCTATCTGTTCGTGGCGGAGGACGGTGTGCTGCAGCGGCGCCAGGTCAGACCCGGGCCGCGCCAGGGTGACCGGCAGGTGATTGTGGCCGGTGTCGAGGCGGGCGAGCAGGTGGTCAGCAGTGGCGGGGCCAGTCTGAGTGACGGGCTCAGGGTGCAGTATTGAGTGTAATGCCGTTATCTGGATATCCGGGCCCAACGCCGTCAGCCTCCCCCTTTTTTAAATGGGGACCGAGGGGGATTCATATATTCAATCTTCCACAGGCAGGCGCCTCACCATGCCTCTGATCCGCTATTCCATCGACAATCCCCTCATCACCAACCTCACGCTGCTATTGGTGTTGGTCGCCGGAGTGATCTCCTGGTATGCCATGCCGCAGGAGATGTTCCCGCTCATCGAGCTGGACCGCGTCACCATTACCACCGAGTTTCAGGGCGCCGCCCCGGCCGAGGTGGAGCGCCAGGTCACCTTGCCCATCGAGGAGGAGTTCGATGGCGAGGCCGATATCGACACCCTCATGTCCAGCAGCAGCGAGGGACTCTCCTCCATCATCATCGAGCTCAAGCAGGGCAGCGACGTGGACGCCTTTCTCGACGAGGCGCGCAGCATCGTCGACCGCGTCACCGACCTGCCCGAGGAGGCCGAGGAGCCGTAGGTGCGGCGCCTGGAGACGCGCTTTCCGGTGATCAGCCTGGCGGTTTACGGCGATGTGGCCGCCGCCACCCTCTACGACACCGCCGACGGGATCAAACGCCGCCTGCTGGAGATCCCGGGAGTGGCCAGCGCCCAGCCGGCCGGCATCCGTGAGTGGGAGCTGTGGGTGGCGGTCGATCCACACCAATTGGCGGCGCGCCGGGTGATGCTGGACGAGATCGCCCAGGCGCTGCGCCAGAACCTGGCCGAGCTGCCCGGCGGCTCGCTGGAATCGCAGGAGGGCGACATCCTGCTGCGTGGCGTCGGTGTGGCGCCCGAGCCGGCCCAGGTGGAGCAGATCCAGGTGCGTCGCAACCCCCGGGGCGGGGTGTTGCGTCTGGGGCAACTGGCCGAGGTGGCGCTGCGTTTCGAGGAGGCCCAGACCCTGGCGCGCTACAACGGCCAGCCCTCGGTCAACATCACCGTCACCAAGACCGCCGAGGCCTCTACCATCGAGGTCTCCGAGCGAGTGCGCCGGCTCTCCGAGCAGCTGCGCCAGGAGCTGCCGCCCACCCTCCAGACCGGTGTCTTCAGCGACCTCTCGCTGTATGTCAAAAACCGCCTCGACACGGTCAAGTCCTCCGGCGTAGTGGGGCTGGTGTTGGTGTTGCTGTCGCTCTACCTATTTCTCAATTTCCGCGTCGCCCTGATTACCGCCATGGGGATTCCGGTCTCCTTTCTGATCGCCATCATCGGCATGAACTACCTGGGCCACACCATCAACATGGTGTCGCTGTTCGCGTTTTTGATCGCCTTGGGGATGGTTGTGGATGACGCCATCATCGTCACCGAGAACATCTACCGTCACCTGGAGATGGGAAAGACGCCGCGCCAGGCGGCCCTGATCGGCACGCGCGAGGTGATGGGGCCGGTGATCGCCTCCACCGCTACCACCATCGCCGCCTTCCTGCCGGTGTTCGCCATCGGCGGCACCATGGGGGCCTTTGTCGCCGTGATTCCGGTGGTGGTGAGCTGCGCCCTGCTGGGCTCGCTGTGGGAGGCGTTTGCAGTGCTGCCCTCCCACGCCAACGAGTTTCTGCGCGTGCAGCAAGATAAACGCAAAGGCAGCGGTCGTTGGCGCAAGGTGGTGCAGAAATATGCGAATGTGCTGAGCTGGGCGGTGGTCAATCGTTACCTGGTCGCCCTGGCCACCCTGGGGGTGCTGGCCATTGTCATGGCCGTGGCCATGACCCGGGTGCCGTTTCAGTTGTTCGGCAGCGTGGAGACGGGGCAGTTCTTCGTCAACATCGAGACCCCCAATACCTACAGCCTGGAGGACAGCGCCGCCACCGCCAAACGCCTGGAGGGGGTGTTTAATGAAGTCATCGAGGCGCGCGAGCTGCAGAGCCTGCTGACCAACGTCGGTGTCACCTTCATCGATTTCAATACCATTCGCTTCGGCAGCAAGTACATCCAGTTCATTGTCGATCTGGAAAAGCGCGAGCCACAGGGCTTTATCGAACACTGGGTCAGTCCGGTGGTGAGTCTGGGATTTTCCTGGGAAGGCGCGCGTGAGCGCGCCACCGAGACGATTATCAACCAACTGCGCCAGCGCCTGCTGGCCGAGCCGGGCATCGATAAACTCTCTATTCTGCGGCCGCAGGGCGGCCCCGCCGGTGCCGACATCGAGGTGGGCGTGCACGGCAAGAACATCAAGGGGTTGATGGCGCACGGTGATGCCATTGCCTCGTTCTTAAAGAAGACGCCCGGCGTCTATGATGTGCGCACCGACATGGAGGCGGGCAAGCTGGAGTATCAATATCGCCTCAACGAACGCGGCCGCCAGCTCGGCCTGACCCAGCTGCAGCTGGCCGATGCGGTGCGGCGCGGCTATCAGGGCGAGGAGGTGGTGTATGTCACCCGGGGCGATGAGCGCATTCCGGTGCGCCTGATATTCAAAGACGAAGTGCGTCATCAGCTGGCGACGCTGGAGCGGTTGCCGATCGTGTTGTCCGGCGGGCGGGTGGTGATCCTGTCGGACGTGGCCGACATCAGCGTCGGCCGCGGTATCGAGAGCATCAAACACCGCGACCTGCGCCGCCTGGTGACGGTGACGGCGGAGGTGGACGACGACATCACCACGCCGCTGGCGGTGACTGAACTGATCCGCCGGGAATTCGGGGCCATTGACGAGCAGCGCGGTTACGGTCTGGTGTTTCTGGGGGAAAAGAAGGAGGCGGCCGAGTCGGTGCAGGATATGTTCCGTGCCCTGGTGATCGCCCTGACGGTGATCTTTTTTATCCTGGCGGTGCTGTTTCGTTCCCTGCTCGATCCCTTCATCGTCATGTTCGCCATTCCCTTCGGACTCATCGGCGTGGTGATCGGCCACATCCTCATGGGCGAACATCTGCAGTTTCTCTCCCTGCTCGGCTTCCTGGCCCTGACCGGCATCGTGGTCAACGACTCGCTGATCCTGATCGAGTTCGTCAAGCGCATGCGCGCCGAAGGGCATGACCGGGTTGAAGCGGTGGTGGAGGCGGGGCGCGTGCGCATGCGGCCGATCATTCTGACCAGTGTGACGACCTTTTTGGGTGTGTCGCCGCTGATCTTTTTCGCCACCGGCCAGGCCGCCTTCCTGGCGCCCATGGCCATCAGCCTGGGCTTTGGGCTATTGTTCGCCACCCTGTTGATCCTGGTGGTATTGCCCTGTTTTTATCTGATCGGCGATGATCTGCACCGTGCCAGTTGCGAGCGCTGGCATCACTGGTTCGGGAGGCCTGCTAAGGGGGAGTGAGTGTGAGATGGATCAAAGACTGCAACAGTTAACGGCCTGGGTGGAAAAGACGCTGGGCATCGCCACCGCCGATATCAGCCCCGCCTCCAGCGATGCCAGCTTCCGGCGCTATTTCCGCGTCCGCCATGATGGCGACAGTTATGTAGTGATGGATGCGCCGCCGGACAAGGAGGACTGCGGACCGTTTATCAAGGTTTCGGCGGTCATGGCCTCCTTCGGCCTGAACGTGCCGCTGGTGTTGCAGTGCGATCTCGAGCAGGGCTTTCTGCTGCTTACCGACCTGGGCGAGCGGCAGTATCTGCGCTGGCTCGACGCAGACAACGCCACCGCCTTGTATGGCGATGCCATCGAGGCGCTGGTGCGCTTGCAGACGGGCGGTGCCACGAGCCGCGTAGCCCTGCCGTCCTATGACCGCAAGCGGCTGCTGTTGGAAATGAGTCTCTTTACTGAATGGCTGGTGGAGAAGCAGTTGGGGGTACGCCTGAGTTCAGCGGTGCACCAGGAGCTGGACAGCATCTTCAGTTGTCTGGCCGACGAGGCGCTGGCGCAGCCGGTGGTGTGGGTGCACCGCGACTATCATTCCCGCAATCTGATGCTGACCGAGGAGAACAATCCGGGTGTGCTGGATTTTCAGGATGCGGTGCTGGGACCGTTGAGCTACGACCTGGTGTCATTGCTGAAGGATTGTTATATCAGTTGGCCACGCCACCGGGTCGAGAGTTGGGTAAAGGATTATGTTGTGCGCCTGGGTGACGCCGGTCTGAACAAGGGTCTGAGCTGCGAGCAGCTGCTGTACTGGTTCGACTTGATGGGGGTACAACGCCACCTGAAGGCGGCGGGTATTTTCGCCCGGCTCAACATCCGCGACGGCAAGCCTGGCTATTTGCAGGATATTCCCAGGACCTTGAGCTACATTTGTGAAGCGGCGCAGTGGCAGCCACGCCTGCGGCCGCTGGACCATTTGATTCAGGAAGAGGTGTTGCCCGCCTTGGAGTGACGCTTACGCTTTGTCGTAGCGCAGGCGCGTGCCGTGCAGCAGGGAGAGTTCCAGCTCGCCGGCGGAGATCTCTTTAGGGAACAACGCACCGGAGATCTTGGCGCCGTTGATGCTGGCGCCGCGCAGAACGGCCTGGCTGAAATCCACACCGCGCAAGTCGGCCTGGCGGAAATAGCAGCCGCTGAAATCGACACCGGCGGCATCCAGTCCTTTGAGGTCGACGCTGCGGAAATCGCAGTTGGTCAGGTCAAATTTGGCGCCGCTGTTTTTCTGGTCGTTGAATTCCTTGATCTTGCCGTCGCGCAGCAGCCGGTACATGGGGTCATCGGTTTTTATCAAAGGCATGGTTTATTCCCTTCAGTGATTCACTTGAACAGCCTGGACGATTTGCGCTCTTCCTGGTTCAAGGTGGTGGTCTTGAGTTTTTCCGGCCGTTCCACCAGTTCAAACTGGTACTGCGAAAAGGCGCTGGTGGACTCGAGCTGGCGCGTCAGCCTGGCATACAGGAGGCGGTCGGCCAGATTGAGCATGACGATCGAACCGATGTCGTAGACGGCCGCTGGTGTGATCAAGGTGGTGGGGAATTGCTCCGGGTCCAGGTTGGGGGCGATCAGGGCGCGGAAATATTCGCCGCCGGTGCCGACGCCGGCTACCGCCTTGGCTGCCGCCGGGCGGGCATCCTCGGCAATGGTGCGAATACCCATGTTGATGCACTTGTCCACCACCTTCATCCAACGGATGGCGCCGATGGACCAACCCTCGTTATAGGCGCCGCTGCGCGCCGCCAGCAGTTCGCCGGTGCGTGCCGGCGGGTTGGTCCGACTTGGGCAGGCCAGGCCGTAGCCGCCCTGGTTGGTATTGATGATCTGGCAGTCGTAGACCTTGTATTCGACCTTCCTGCTCTCGGTGAACTCCTCGATGGCCTGGGCCGAGGTGGCGAAGACCTTGATCCAGATATCCTTCTGGCTGTCTCCTTCACTGGTTTCGAAGGTGGAGCGCCGGGGGTTGTTCAGATCGGCGCGCAAATGGAGATCACCGGCCTCCTGTTTCCAGGGGGTGTGTTCTTCCGGGATCAGCGACAGGGAAT
>JASBUE010000196.1 GCA_030148045.1 Candidatus Tenderia sp. | reverse complement strand
CACCGAGTTACGAGGTCAAGCGCGTCAAGGGCGACGAACTCAGGGAGGGCGAAAGCACCAGCAGCTACCAGATCATCAAGGACATCGAACCCGAAGAAGAAACCACCGACAAGCGTCAGGCCCAGGCTGAGCGACCCGCCGTCAGAAGCATTCAGCCGGCCACTCCCGTGCCGCCGCCCAACAAGGCGTCCGAAGCACAACGTAGCGCCGAAGCCGGGTTTATCAAGCGCATGTGGAACACCCTGTTCGGCAATAACACACCTGAGCCCCCGGAGGGCGAGGCCAAACGGCAACCTCAATCCTCGGACAAATCCACCGCCCGCCGTTCCAGTCAGTCGCGCGGTAACGGCGGCGGCCGTTCCTCGTCACGCCGCGGCGGCGGCCAGTCGCACGGGCGTCGCAGCGCGGGCCGTCAACAGGGAGAGGATAAACCGCAAACTGCGACGGCCACTGAAAGCGCGGCTGAAAACGGCGACGCATCCAGTGCCGACAGCGAGAAGCAGCAGCGTCCAGGCGGAGAAAGCCGGCGCGGTCGTCGAGGCGGGCGCCGGCGGCGCAGATCCAGCGGCAAGCCATCGCAGCAACGGGACGCCAAGACAACAAATAGTGAGTCGTCCGCGCCGGAATCGAACAAACCTCAGCGGGCGCCGCAAAACGGCGATAACACCGAAGGCAGACGGCAGTCAGGTGGCACGGACGACAAACCCAAAGGGGGGGAGGCACCCAAACCGGTCCCTGCCCCTGCCACCGCAGCGGCGGAGGACGCTCCAGCCAGGCCCGACGGTTCCCAGCGCGGGGATCAGGCCGGCAAGCCGGATGAAACACCCAAGACCGAGGCCAATCCGGTGGTGGATATCAAGCCTAAGGTGCTTGAACCAGTGCAGAAGAAGAGCATGGATCTGCCCGCCTCCGCCGAGAAAGATACGCCCTCTAAGGCGGTTGCCGAGAAACACGGCACCCAGGAATAATCATTGGTAAAACCAGACGGCCGGGTAACCATGGTTACCCGGCCGTCTGCGTTTGGGGAGAAAACGCCAGGATCCTGTCGGATTTAGGAAATCATGGCGAGGCGGGTGGGAAAAGGTGGCGTATCCTGATCTCTTCGAGCAAACCGGCGGAGGCCGCTTCGATGAGATCCAGCACCTTCTCGAAACCGCTCTCCCCACCATAATAAGGGTCGGGAACCTCGCGTTCGGGCTGGTCGGCGGCAAAGTCCAGAAACAGGCGCAACTTTTTCTCGTGGCCGGCCGGACAGATCAGCTCGAGGCGCGCGTAATTGTCATGATCCATGGCCAATATGTAGTCGTACCATTCGAAGTCCTCCGCCCTAACCTTACGCGCACGCAAACCAGCGAGATCGATACCGCGCCGCGCCGCGGCTGCCTGGGCGCGAGGATCCGGCGCTTTACCGATGTGATAGGCGTGGGTGCCCGCCGAATCCACCTCGATCAGATGCGCCAGAGACTGGTCCTCGATCATTTTAAGGAAAACACCATGGGCGGTGGGCGAACGGCAGATATTGCCCATGCAGACAAACAACACTTTAACCATGACAGGGACCTGCGAATTATCTATACTCTGCAATTAGATTTATTATAGCTTGAGGCAAACAGGGTTACGCAACATGCAACGCCAACCGATCAATGTAGATAAGCTGCGCAACCTGATTGGACAGGAAGTCCGTTACGAGGGCCAGCGTTGCAAGATTATTGAAATTCTTGAGGATATCCCTGCAGTGATTCTACAGCACCACGATCCGCACACCACTATCCAGCCCGACCAGCACGGCGAAGCCCATCGCAAGGTGCCCGACACCATCACCCTGCCCGTCATCGACCGCGAGGGCGGCGGTCTGCACGCCGCCTTCAGCGACCTCGACATCACTCACCTGCTCTAGGAGCCTGTCGGGTTTAGGATGAATTGGCTGCGGAAGCGGGGGAGCGGCTCAAATATCCCCGATTTTTCGTTGCGTAGAACCACTATGCGCCTCAAAATCGTGAAAATTTGTGCTCGCTTTCCCACTCCCTCGCTACAATCCCCCTAAACCCGACAGGCTCCTAGCCCCCAAAATCCGGCGCACGCGGGCCAGATCGGCGTCGGTATCCACTCCGCCTACCGACGCCGTCCGCGCCTCGGCCACATGAATCTTATGGCCATGCCATAACACCCGCAGCTGTTCCAGCGACTCCATCCGTTCCAGCTCCGTGGCCGGCCAGCCGACGTATTGGCGGATAAAGCCGGCGCGATAGGCATACAGACCGATGTGGCGATAATGCAGCGCCTGTTGCGGCAGTTCCTCGGTGGTCACCGAGAAGGCATCCCGGTCCCAGGGAATGGGGGCGCGGCTGAAGTAGATGGCATAGCCATTGCGGTCGGTAATCACCTTTACGGCATGGGGGTCGAACAGCTCGGCGGCGGTGTGAATCCGCTCGGCCAGGGTGGCGACACTGGCCCGACCATGGTCGCTGAGATTCTCAGCCACCTGATGGATCAGGAGCGCTGGCATCAGGGGCTCGTCACCCTGCAGGTTGACCACGATGGCCTCGTCATCCAGGCCGATCTTGGCCACCACCTCCGCCAACCGTTCAGTACCGGAACCGTGTTCCGCCGATGTCATGCATATCTCGGCGCCGAAGCCGTCGGCGGCCTCGGCTACACGCCGGTCGTCGGTGGCGATGATGATCCTCTCCGCTCCGCTCTCACGGGCGCGTTCGTGGACATGCTGGATCATCGGCTTGCCAGCGATCTCCACCAACGGCTTGCCGGGCAGGCGCGTCGATTCATAACGCGCCGGGATGATCACGCCAAACCGCACCTACTCGACCTCTTCCAAGCTCAAGCGGCGCGCCTCGTCCTCGAGCATGACGGGGATGTCGTCGCGGATCGGATAGGCCAAGCGGTCGGCCTTGCAGACCAGCTCATTCTGTTCCTTGCGGTATTGCAACGGCCCTTTGCAGATCGGGCACACCAGGATATCCAGTAATTTTCTGTTCATGGCTAAATCTTGTCTTGATCGGTTAATCGTTTGAGCATATGCAGCAGGCGTAATGCGAATACTTCAGGCAAATGCGCCTCAACAGGAACATACCACATCCGCTGGCTGGCGAAGGGACGGCATTTCACCGCGTCCTTTTCGGTCATGACGATGGGCAGTTCGTCGTCGAAGGCCAGATCCCGCGACGTAAAGCGGTGATGGTCCGGAAAGGCATGTTCGGTCACATCCAGACCGCGGCTGCTGAGCAGTTGAAAAAAACGCTGTGGATTGCCGATGCCGGCCACACCGTGGACCCGTTGCCCGGCAAATTCTTCAAACGAGCGGATCAAATCATCCCGCGCGACACCCCTGAGCCCTCCGGCTTCCAGGCGCATGGCGAACTCGCCCTCACGGGCCAGGCCGTTGGCGATGATGAAATCGACTTGCTTCAGCCGCGACGGCGGTTCACGCAGGGGCCCGGCGGGCAGGCAATGGCCGTTGCCGAAACGGCGTCCGCCATCCACCACCACCATCTCGATATCGCGCTTCAAACGGTAATGCTGCAAGCCGTCATCGCTGATGACGACATCGCAGCGGGCATATTTGAGCAATTGTTGCGCTGCCACCACCCGATCCGGTCCGGCCGCGACCGGACAACCGCAACGCCGGGCCAGCATCACCGGTTCATCGCCCACCATGCGCGGGTCACTGTCAGCACGCACCTGTTGCGGCCAGCGTTGTGCCTCGCCACCGTAACCACGCAATACAATGCCCGGCCGATACCCCGCCTGTTGCAGCAGCTTCACCAGCAAGGCCACCAGCGGCGACTTACCCGTGCCGCCGACATTGATATTGCCGACCACAATGACCGGCACGCCCACGCTGTGACTGCGCAATAGCCTCAGACGATAGGCCGTGCGCCGCAGCATTGCCAGGACGCGAAACAGCCACTCGGCCGGCAATAGCCAGGCAGGGGCACGGGGGGAATACCAGGAGCGTTCCAGCGATTTCATTGAGCAGGTTTTAACAAGCGGTGCAATTACTGGTTATTATTCTGATTGCGCGTGGCAATGGACATACGCACCAGGCCGACCTGCCGTGCCGCGTCCATGGCCGTCACCACCGACTGATGCGGGGCGTTGGCATCGGCACTGATGATCACCGCTGGATTTTCCCGTTCACCCTTGGCCGTGCGCAGGGCCCGTTTCAGGGTATCAAGCTGGGTGTTGATCACCAGGTTCTTGTCGACGTAATAGCGGCCGTCGCGATCGATGACGATCTCGAGCGGGTTGCCGACCCGCTCCATCGGTTGATTGGAGGCCTGGGGCAGATCGACCTTGATCTCCGATTCATCACGAAAGGTCGTGGTCACCATAAAAAAGATCAGCAGGAGAAAGACCACGTCGATAAACGGCGTCAGGTCGACCGAAATCTCTTCGCGGCGGAATTTGCGCAGGTTCAAGTTACCCGCCCTCCGCCAGATCCCGCTCGCGCAGGCCTAACAGCACTTCCACCAGCTTGAGCGACTCCTGCTCCATGGAGATCACCAGTTCGTCCACCTTGCGTTGGAAATAGCGATAACACATCAGGCTGGGAATGGCGATGGTCAGCCCCGCCGCCGTGGTGATCAACGCCTCTGAGATCCCGCCGGCCAGCTGGTTGGCATCCCCCACCCCCTGGATGGTGATGGCGGTAAACACCTTGATCATGCCGATGACCGTGCCGAGCAGCCCCAGCAACGGCGTGATCAGTGCGATGGTGCCCAGAGTGTTAAGGAAACGCTCCATCTCCACCACCACCTGGCGGCCGGTCTCCTCGATGGCCTCCTTCATGCTGGCGCGGTCGTGACCGCGGTTGAGCAGCCCTGCGGCGAGGATGCGGCCCAGCGGAGAACCGTTCTGCAACTGCTTGATCTTGGTGGTGTCCAGTTCATTATTCTTGATCCATGTCCAGATCTGGGCCAGCAGGTGTTTGGGGCAGATGCGGCGTTCCTGCAAGGCCCAGACACGCTCGCCAATAATCGCCAGGGCGACGACCGAACAGAGGATGATGGGGATCATCAACCAACCGCCGGACTTTACGATTTCAAGCACTGTGGCTCACTCCTTCCATTGAAATTCCCATTGCAGTTCAGGTGCGCTAATCATACTCATTTTACGGACATCGCCCACGCTTGTTTAGGGAGATGGGTCCAATAATGACGATTTAAGCGCCGATAGCCCTGTGGCGGCGAAATCGTCTCGGGGCCAAGACGCATGCTGATGGCCCCCTCCAGACCGGAAGCCAGCGGTTCGGCGCCGTAGCCGTTGTATCTTTCGACAATCTCCCGGCGCGGCAATCTGTAACGGTTGTGATACCCCACCGGAAACAGCGCCCAGCGCGGACCGACGGCGCGAATGAAACGGGGCAGTGACGAGGTCTTGCTGCCATGATGCGGCACCACCAGCACATCGGCCTGCAGAGCGGCGGCCTGCTCCTTCACCAATGTCGTTTCGGCACGCTTTTCGATATCGCCGGTCAGCAACAGGGCCCCCGCCGCGGTGCTTACCTTCAGGACACAGGAGCCGTTATTCTCGTCACCGGAAAAACGCCGGCCCGGGTGCAGCATTTCAAACATCACGCCGTCCCAGCGCCATTGCTGACCGGTCTGGCACCTGGCCGCGCCGTGCTCGGCCAGCCGCTCGGGCACACCGGTCAGAATGGTCGCTACGGGCATGCCGTTCAGCAGGCTTTCAGCCCCGCCGATGTGATCGTTGTCGCCATGACTAACAATCAGGGTATCGATGCGCTTGATCCCGCGGCTGATCAGATACGGCAGTACCACCGCCCGGCCGGCATCGAAATTGTCGCTGAAGCGCGGGCCGGTGTCGAACACCAGGGTCCGGCGCCGTGTTTCCACCACCGCCGCCAGCCCCTGTCCCACATCCAGCAGGGTGAACCGCGCCTCGCCGGGCGCCGGGCGTGGATGCGGCATGCAGAAGGCCACCGCCAGCCATACGCCCCCCAGCCAGCGGGCGGGCCAACCGCGCGGCGCCAGCAACCAGAGCGTGCCCAGCGCTGCCGGCAGGATCACCCAGGGACCAACGAAGGCGTGATGGAGCTGCGCCGCCGGCAACTCCGCCATGGCGCCCAACACCGGCCATAACAACTGCAGGCAGCCATCGGCGAGCTGCAGTAACGCCCGCCCCAGCAGCGGAATCGCGTCAAGCATCAGTGTGCCGAGCAACACCAGCGGCACCACCAGCAGACTCACCAGCGGCACCGCGATCAGGTTGGCCAGCGGCGAGATCAGCGAGGCCTTCTGGAACAGCAACAGGGTCAGGGGCAGCAGCCCCAGAGCGATCACCATATGCACCCTGCCCCACTTCCACCAGCCGGCCTGTCCGCCCAACCTGCCACCCAGACCGAGCAGGATAACGGCCACCGCGGCAAACGAGAGCCAGAAACCCGCGTCCATCACCGCCAGCGGATCGAGTGCCAAGACCAGCAGCAGGGCCAGCAACAGACCGTCCAGCGGCCGCCGATAACGCTGGCAGATCACCGCCAGCATGAATACCACCACCATGATCAACGCCCGCTGGGTGGGGATGGAAAACCCGGCCAGGGCGGCATAAACGAGCGCCGCCAGGATCGCGGCCACCGCCCCGACCTTGGGGGCCGGCCAATACTGTAGCAGACGCGCTGAACGCGACCAGCCCCAGCGCAGCAGAAAGAAGGCCAAGCCGGCCACCAGCCCCACGTGCAGCCCCGAGATGGCCATCAGGTGATTGGTGCCGGTCTTGAGCAACACATCCCACTGCTGTGTCGAAATATCCTGGCGCAGGCCGATGGCCAGGGCCTGAACCATCCCCTTGAAGCGGCTTTTCCCCAAGGCCTGGTCAATCTCGGCCGCCAGGCCGGCGCGCATGCGGTCGAGCCGGTAGCCAATCCCGTTTTCCCGGGAGAGATAGCGGTTTTGTTCACTCGGGCGCACATAACCGGTGGCGCGAATGCCGTGCCGAAACAGCCAGCCTTCATAGTCGAAGCCGCCGGGGTTCATAAAGCCGTGGGGCTGTTTCAGCCGCACCAGCAACCGCCAGCCTTGTCCCACCTCCAGGTGGTGGTCGGAACGATACCAGTTGAGCCGGATGGTACGCGGCAGGTGCGCGGCCTCTAAATCAGCGGCAACGGCCCGTTTGACCTTAAAGAGAAAACGCTGGCCATACTGTTTCTGTTCCGGCAGGGAGTCGATCACCCCCTCCAGCAACAGATCCCGTCCCTGCAGTGCCGACGGCAGCCCGGTGGCCAGGATGGTATGCGCCTGGAGCAGCGCAACCAGGAAACCGTTCAACAGCCAGAGAGGAATTTTGAGTGGTGCGAAAACGACGGATAATGGTAGGCTTAGCAATAAAAGACCGGTCCAGCGGCCGTCCGGTAATTCGGGCAGTTGCTGAAAGATAACAATGCCGGCAAGAAATGCAATGGCCGCGACGCGCACTTTTAATTCTTAATTTTTCCAGAGATATGCGTTACCAGGACTTCCCGGCGACGGGGCGATAATCACCATAACAACCCTACCATGCCTCGCAAGCTGATCAAACGTCATCTGCCCGATCATCACAAATTCAGGGAACACAAGCACCTGAAGCGTTTTGGTGCGTTGCTGAACGACCCCAACATCTGGCACCTCAATCGTCGTTCGGTCTCCGGCGCCTTTTTCGTCGGCCTGCTGTGCGCCTGGATACCGGTCCCGTTTCAGATGGTGATCGCCGCCGCCGCCGCCATCGCCGCACGCGTCAACCTGACCATATCAGTGATTCTGGTCTGGGTCACCAATCCGTTCACCATGGCGCCCATGTTCTATTTCGCCTACAAGATCGGGAACTGGGTGCTCGGCGGGCCGGCGCATCAGTTCAGCTTCGAGTTATCCTTCGACTGGCTCATGGGCGAACTCGGCCATCTCTGGCAGCCGTTCCTGCTCGGCTGTTTCATCATGGGGATCATATCGGCTTTGGCGGGCTACGTGACGGTACGGCTCTTCTGGCGCTTTCACATCTTTCAATACATGAAAAAACGCCGCGCGCGGCGCTCGCAAAACAAGGAGGCCGTTTAGGCTTCGTGCAGGCGCCCCTCTTCCAGCCTCAGAATACGATCCATCTTACCGGCCAGGGAGAGATCGTGGGTCACCACCAGGAAGCTGGTACCCAGTTCCCGGTTTAACTCCAACATCAGCCCGTAAACCCGGGCGGCGGTGTGCTGATCCAGGTTCCCGGTCGGCTCGTCGGCCAACACGCAGCGGGGGTGTGTTACCAGGGCGCGGGCCACGGCGGCGCGCTGGCGTTCGCCGCCGGAGAGTTCGCCCGGCTTGTGGCGAATACGTTGGGCCAACCCCACCCGGCCCAGCATCTCTTGTGCCTGCGCGGCGGCCTGCTCGGGTCGATCGCCGCGAATCAGCAGGGGCATGGCCACGTTTTCCAGGGCGCTGAACTCCGGCAGCAGGTGGTGGAACTGATAGACAAAGCCCAGGGTCCGGTTGCGCAGCTCGCCCCGCTGCCGCTCGTTCAGGGCGGTAAAGTTTTTGCCATCGATATACACCTGCCCCGCGCTGGGCAGATCCAACCCCCCCAGCAAATGCAGCAACGTGCTCTTGCCGGAACCCGAGGCGCCGATGACGGCCAGCCGTTCGCCCTTGCCGACGCTGAGATCGAGGCCGTTCAATACCTCGGTGGCCAGGCCGCCCTCGACGAAGCGCTTGACCAGCCCCTGGCAGGAGAGAATCACATCACTCATAACGCAACGCCTCCGCCGGCTGGGTGCGTGAGGCGCGCCAGGCGGGATAGATAGTCGCCACCACACTCAATGAGAACGAGATCATCGTTACCCACAGCACATCATCGGCCTTGATTTCCGACGGCAGTTCGCTGATGTAATAAACATCGGGTGACAGGAATTTCATCCCCAGGACCCGCTAGATGGCCGGCACGATCACTTCCACGTTCGAGGCTAAAGCAATGCCGCCGACGAGCCCCAGCAAGGTGCCGAACAGGCCGATCACCACCCCCTGGACGATAAAGATACACATGATGCTCGCGGGGCTGGCCCCCAGGGTGCGCAGGATGGCGATGTCGGCCTCTTTATCGGTCACCACCATCACCAGGGTTGAGACAATATTGAATACCGCGACAGCCACAATCAAACTTAGAATAATAAACATCATGATCTTTTCCGTTTTCAAGGCACGGAAAAAGTTGACATGCTGGCGGGTCCAGTCGGTGATCACATAACCGCGCGGCAGATCCTGGACCATCAACTGGGTCAGATAGGGCGCCTCGAACATATCGTCAAGCTTGAGCCGCACCCCGCTGACCTGGCCCGGCCGCAGGAACAGTCTGGCACCATCCTCGAGATGGATCAGCGCCAGGGCGCTGTCATATTCATGCATCCCGGCTTCGAACACCCCCACTACGGTAAAACGCTTCAGTCGCGGCATGACACCGATAGGCGTGACGCTGGCCTGCGGCGTCACCAGGGTCACCTTCTCCCCCAGCCTGACGCCCAGCCGGCGCGCCAGCTCCTGGCCCAGGATAATGTTGAATTCACCCGCCTTGAGATCACTCAGCGCGCCGATCTCCATCTCCCGGTCGAGGCTGGACACCAAGGGCTCCAGTTCAGGCGAAACGCCGCGGATCAGGGCGCCGCTGACCCCGGCGCCGGCGGTCAACATGCCTTCACCGTCCACGAAGGGGGCCATGCCTTTGACCTGGGGATAGCGTTCCAGGTAGGGCTCCAGGCGCCGCCACTCGTCCAGTCCGTCGTTGGCGCTGCTGACCACCATGTGCGAGGCCACACCGAGGATGCGGTCTCGCACCTCCTCGACAAAACCGTTCATCACCGACAGCACCGTAATCAAGGCGGCGACACCGAGGGCGACCCCGGCAATGGAGATAAACGATATGAAGGAGATAAAATGGTTGCGCCGTTTGGCGCGGGTATAGCGAAGACCGATAAAGATTTCTAAAGGTTTGAACATTACAAAAGCCGGTTATTCAACAGCCGCACATTGTCGCCTTAAACAGCATTCGCCACAACGGGGCCGTTTGCGGCAGACATCCTTGGCATGGATCACGATCAGGGCGTGATATTCGTTATACAGCTTCACCTGTTCCTCGCGTTGTTTAACCGTTTTGCTCAACCCGGACTCGAACAGATGGCGCAGGGTCTCATAACCCTCGTCGCCCCCGACCAATCCCAGACGCGCAAACAGGCGCCGGGTGTAGGCGTCGATGACGAATACCGGCCGCTCGAAGGCATACAGCACCATGTCGTCGGCGGTTTCGGGCCCGACACCGTTGACCGACAGCAGGCCGTGGCGCAGCCTGTTATCGTCCCATTGTTGGACTATCTTTTCCCCCCCCTGTTGCTGCAGCCAGTGGCAAAAGTTCTGCAGCCGTCTGGCCTTGACATTGAAATAGCCGGCCGGTTTGATCAGCCGGGCAAGCTCCTGCACCGGCATGGCGGCGATCTTGCTCAAGCTCAGCGCCCGGGCCCGCTTGAGATTGGTAATGGCCTTTTCCACGTTGCTCCAGGCGGTGTTCTGGGTCAGCACCGCCCCCACCATGATCTCAAACAGCGTCTCGCCGGGCCACCAGTGCTGGGGACCGTAGTGTCTGTGCAGACTGCGATAGATCGATAGAAACGTCATTGACGTTTTTTGTAGACCGACTGCCTCGCCCCGACCGGCTTTTTGCGTGACCGCTTGGGTCTACGCCGAGTGGATTTTTCCTCCGCGGCCAGCGTCTCAAGCAGCGGCAGGCCGACGCTCTGTCGCAACCGGTCCATGTCGGCGCGCATCAACTCATCCCATTCACCGGGCTTGAGGCCGCGGCGCAGGGTGATGGGGCCATAGCGCACCCGCGACAGGCGGCTCACCCGCACCCCCTGCGACTCCCACAGGCGGCGCACTTCGCGGTTACGCCCTTCATTCAGGATGACGTGATACCAGTGGTTGGCACCCTGCCCGCCGGCGTCGCGAATACCGGTGAAGCGGGCGACGCCGTCTTCCAGTTCCACGCCCTGACGCAGCTGGAGCAGCATGGCGTCGCTCACCTCGCCCAGCACACGCACGGCGTATTCCCGCTCCAGTTCATGGGAGGGATGCATCAGACGCTTGGCCAGTTCGCCGTCCGTGGTCAGCAGGATCAGGCCGCTGGTATTGATGTCCAACCGCCCCACCGCGATCCAGCGGCCGCTGCGCAGGCGCGGCACGCGATCGAAAACGGTGGGGCGCCCTTCGGGATCGGAACGGGTACACACCTCCCCTTCGGGTTTGTGATAGGCGAGCACACGATGTTTGATTTCAGGCCGCCGGTTGAGCCGCACCAGCTTGCCGTCGAGGCGCACGCTGTCAGTCGGTTCGGCCTTGTCACCCAGAGAGGCCACATTGCCATTGACACTGACACGGCCGGCCTCGATCATGCGTTCGACCTCGCGGCGCGAGGCGATACCCGCCGCGGCCAACAGTTTTTGAATGCGTTCGGCCACTAAAGTTAATATGCGGTTTCGGTTTTGGAGGACGCGCCGTGCTCAGACTCGTCTGTTTCCGTGTCCGATTCGCAGTCATCGACCGTTTCAATGCGCCTGAACGCTTCCTCCTCAGTTTCGTCTTCAACAACAGACATGTCAGACCGTTCTTCAGCCGACGCTTCCGCTTCAGCGGTTTCCCCTTCAGCATCGGCCAGCGCCACGGCATGAACCTGCCCGGTCTCGCTTTCTGCGTCGTTGGCTGCCTCGTTCCCCTGTGCGCCCTCCGGCCGCTTGTCGCCAAAATCGAATTCGCGTTCGATGCTGTCGATGCTCCGCAGCTCGGCCAGCGGCGGCAGGTCGCTAAGGCTCTTCAGGTTGAAGTGGTCGAGGAATACCTTGGTGGTGCCGTACAGGGCCGGCTTGCCCGGCACGTCACGATGACCGATGACACGTATCCATTCCCGCTCCAGCAGCGATTTGATGATATTGGTGCTGACGGTCACGCCGCGCACATCCTCGATCTCGCTGCGGGTGATGGGCTGGCGATAGGCGATCAGGGCCAGGGTCTCCAGCGTGGCGCGCGAATATTTGGATGGCTTCTCCTCCCACAGGCGCGCGATCCATTGCGCCAGCTCGGACTTGACCTGATAGCGAAAGCCGCTGCTGACCTCTTTTAATTCCACACCGCGGCCGGCGCACTCGTCCTGCAGCATGGCGATGGCGGCGCGGATCTCATCGCGGCTGGGCTGATCCTCGTCCAGGAACAGGGTCAGGATCCGGTCGATGCTCATGGGCCTGCCGGCGGCCAGCAGGGCGCCCTCGATGATCTGTTTCAGTTTTTCAGGATTCGTGTGCGTGGACATGCTGATGCGCCTTTACGTAGATGGGTCCAAAGGGTTCGGTCTGAATCATTTCGATCAGGCTCTCCTTGATCAGCTCAAGGATGGCCAGCAACGTCACCACCACGCCCATGCGTCCTTCCTGGACTGTAAACAGCTTGCCGAATTCGGTAAAGCTGTCGGGATTGACCATCTCCAACACCCCGGTCATGCGCTCGCGCACCGACAAGGACTCGCGCTGGATGTGGTGCGAGGAGAACATATCGGCGCGGCGCAGCACGTCCTGGAAGGCCAGCAGCACCTCCTTCAGCTCCACCTCGGGCAGCGGCTTGACCACCTTTAGGTCGGGCGCCTGGGCGCCGGTTTCGAAGACATCGCGGCCGACGCGCGGCAGTTCGTCGATATCCTCGGCCGCCTTTTTGTAACGCTCGTATTCCTGCAACCG
>JASBUE010000190.1 GCA_030148045.1 Candidatus Tenderia sp. | reverse complement strand
GGGAATCACGGAAGTGTGACAGAGTTTTCTAATAAAACCGCTTCGAATAGTCGATAGTAGCATTAGAAGAGCCGGGCGCGCCCGCGGAGGTTGCGCATCCGGGACCAGGGTCGGGAGGCCGATATGAAGCAGAATCCCAGTCTGATTGAGACCTACAACGACTATTTCGACATAGAGATCGCAGATACTCCTGCCCGGCGTAGAGAATCATTCGCCTTACGCTATCAGGTCTATTGTGTCGAAAACCCATTTGAAACGGCCTCGGATTTTCCTGATCAGCTGGAAACGGATGCCTTCGATCGCCGTTCCGTCCACGGCTTGGTGCGTTATCGTCCGACAGGCTGGGTAGTGGCCACGGTACGGCTGGTATTGCCGGACAGCACTGATCCGGGTACGCCGTTTCCGATCGAGCGCAACTGCGCGTCCTCTTTCGAGCCATCCGGCCTCAATACCAAGTTATTGCCGCGGCGTTCGTTGGCGGAGATCTCGCGCTTTGCCGTCTCCAAGGAACTCAAGCGCAGGGCGGGGGAGGCCGGGACCGTTGCCGGTGTCGGGCCTGATCCGGATGCCTATGTCCCTCCCATCAACAACGGCAAGCGCCTGATTCCCCATGTGACCTTGGGATTGTTTGCCGCGATTGTACAAATGAGTGCGGCCAACAACATCACTCACTGGTACGCGGTCATGGAACCTTCCCTGCTGCGCTTGCTGACCCGGTTCGGCATCGAGTTTATCCCTATTGGCGAACCAGTGGATTACCACGGTCTGCGCCAGCCCTGCTTCGGTGCGGTGGACCAGGTACTCGAGGGGATTTGGAAAAAACGCCAGGACGTCTGGGGGCTTATTACCGGAAACGGTGCCGACTGGCCTCCGCCGGCCAGATATTCCGCTGCATCATCCTAGCGCGCATTTCTCACCACCGTAATCCCAGGGCCGTTTTGTCGTCTACGCAAAGCAAGGGACATATTCTGTTCGTGCCAATTCATGATGTCGATCAGGGATTATTGTGTCCGGGGAAGGGGGTGCTATATTTTTTAAGAGAGGGGTGTGTCCACCGCAACAACCAATGCCATACATGCTGGGGAAATGGCCTATTAACCGGAGGGGGAGCCATGGCTCACTTGTTGGAGGGGTTCCAGGAACATTTCCAAGTGGTAGAGGCGGACAAGCAGGAACTGATCGAGCAGTCGTTTGCGCTGCGCTATCAGGTCTATTGCATTGAAAAAGCCTTTGAGGCTCCGGCCTGTTTTGAAAACGGTCAAGAATCCGATCCGTATGATGCACGCTCGGTACACAGTCTGGTCTATCACCGCCGTCTGGGCCGGTATATAGGCAGCGTCAGACTTGTTCTCGCCGATAGGCAGGCACCCGAGGCGCCTTTCCCCATCGAAAACCTATGCAGCGAACTGCACCGGGCCAGGTTGTTTTTGTCTGACAATGAGCCCCGTTTCCGCGTGGCCGAGATTTCCCGTTTCGTCATTTCAAAACTGCGCAGATGCAGCGGGCAGGAGACGGCGGACAGAACGCTTATCGCCAATCAGCCATGCTCGACGGTCCAGGGGTCGACGCCGGAAAACGGAATACTGCCTTATGCCACGCTGGGCCTTTTTACCGCTATCGTGCGCATGAGTGCCAGTCATGGCATCACCCACTGGTATGCGCTGATGGAACCCATTTTGTCGCGTCTGCTGGACCGGTTCGGGATTTATTTTCAGCCGGTCGGGCCATTGGTGCAGCACAGGGGAGGGCGTCAGCCGCTTATGGGTGAGATCGACAGGGTTTTGGCCGGGATTTTTGTGGCGCGGCCCGACGTGTGGGAACTGATTACGAACGCCGGGCGAACATGGCCCCTGAATGAGTCGCTGGCGGCGCGGATGCAAACGGCTAAGTATCCCGGGCAGGCGGACCGTCAACAGGCTGAGAATCCGCAGCCTGCTTTTCGCCCGCTGGATGGATTGCCCGCCTATCGGTCGAAGAACACTCCTGACAAGCGTGCTCGGGCAAGGGCCCTTTTTCAGTAATTTTAGAATTCAGGTTTTAAAATAACTGCGCGGCGTTGCTGCAGGGTCCTTTTTCCGGTGTCGTCTGTGGGCAGCTGTTGCCTCTATGGCTTGGTAGGACCTCATGATGATGCAAGTGCTTTGTCTAAATTATTGATTCGTATGGCTATGGCATAAGACTATGCAGGAGCCTTCGCACTAGCAGGCGTGGGCGGCGTATCGACCGCCATCCAGAGACGAGTGCATCCCGGCGCCGATGCCAACCGTGGGGATTGAGGTGAGTGGAATATTTGTAATATCCGGCCCCTATTATTTGTTGTTGAGGTAGACATAAGCTACATTCGGTTCTCAGGCATTGGGGGCCGCGTGCTTGATATTCCGGGTTGTTTGGGCGCTTTTATCCGATAAACTTGGGGGTTAGACTGTCTAGGGTGGGGGCCGAACTGATATAATCCCGCGCTGATACCTGGTTATTTTTTGTCAAGATTATCTGTCCGCTGACGAAGTATTGTGGTAATCGCTCAAGTATTGGCAGGGGGAAGACGTGCAAAACAACTATATCAAGACACCGCTCTTGCTGGTCTCTTTGTTTGGCCTACTTATGCTGGGGGGCTGCACAGGAAATATCATGCCGGCCTCGTCGCTGGAAGATATCAAAGCCATTCCTGATTACAATTACATCATTGGTCCGGGCGATAATGTCAATATTTTCGTCTGGCGCAATCCGGAAGTTTCGATGTCGGTTCCGGTCCGCCCCGACGGCAAGATTACGACCCCCCTGGTCGAGGACCTGCAGGCCAGCGGCAAAACCCCTACCGAACTGGCCCGCAAAATCGAGGAAGTGTTGGGAACCTATATCAAGGACCCCTCGGTCACGGTGATTGTGACCGGCTTCGTCGGTCCTTACGATCAACAAGTTCGTGTCATCGGCGAAGCCTCCAGCCCGCAGGCCTTGCCGTATCGGGAAAACATGACGCTGCTGGATTTGATGATCGCCGTGGGCGGTTTGACCGAGTTTGCGGCGGGAAACAACACGGTACTGGTGCGCCGGGTCAATGGTCGTGAAATGCAATACCGGGTGCGCATCGACGATCTCATCGACGAGGGGGATATCAGTGCCAATGTCCCCATGCTTCCGGGCGATATCCTCATCGTGCCCGAGTCGTGGTTTTAGCCGTACCGCTTGATTAGGAAACCGATAGCGAATGCAAGAGATTTTGGATCAATTTTACGGTTACGTGCGCGGTGTCTGGCGCCGCCGCTGGCCGATGATAGTGGTTGCGTGGCTGGTATGTCTGATCGGGTGGCCGGTGGTCCTCAAGCTGCCGGACCAATATAGCGCCTCGGCCCGGGTCCATGTCGATACCCGCTCCATGTTGGGGCCGTTGTTGCGTGGTATCGCCGCGCAGACCAATCTCGGGCAGGAGGTGTCGCTGATCACCCGCACATTGTTGAGCCGGCCCAACCTCGAAAAGGTCGCCCGCATGACCGATCTGGACCTGCGCGCCAAGACCCCCGCCGCCATGGAGTCCCTGCTTGACTCGCTGAAAAGCCGCATCTCTCTTCGCAGCACCGGCAGGGAAAACATCTACACCATCAGCTTCAGTGACAGTGATCCGCAACTGGCCAAGAAGGTGGTGCAGTCGCTCCTGACCATCTTCGTGGAGACGTCACTGGGCTCCTCGCGCAAGGATACCGACACCGCCCAGCGCTTTCTCGATGAGCAGATCGCGGAATATGAGACCCGCCTGATTGAGGCGGAAAACCGTCTCAAGGAGTTCAAGCGGAGAAATGTCGGCATCATGCCGGGTGAGGGCCAGAACTATTACAGCAGGCTGCAAACCGCCATGTCGCAGCGGAAGGAGGCCCAGCTGCAGCTGGAAGAGGCCGTTAACCGGCGTGACGAACTCAAGGCTCAGCTCGAACAGACGCAAAAAGACCTGGATAACGAGGTGCTAAGCGAGACCCTGGCAGGCGCAGGCACCCCGCTCGATAGCCGTATCCAAAATCTGCAGGTGAGGCTGGACGAACTCTTGCTCAAATACACCGAGAAGCATCCGGATGTGGTCGCTGTTCAGGCGACGATAGAGGAACTGCGGGCACAGAAGCGGGCTGAACTTGAAGCCATGACCGGAAAGGGCGGTGACGGTGGCTATGGAGAAAATCCGGTCATCCAGCAGCTCAAGATCGCCCTGGGCGGGGCGGAGGCGGAAGTGGCCTCATTGAATGTTCGGGTAGGAGAATATACCAAGCGTGTCAAATCGCTTGAGGAAATGGTGGACACGGTTCCGCAAATCGAGGCGGAACTCAAGAACCTGAATCGCGACTACGGCATTATCAAAAGCAGTTACGAATCATTGCTGCAGCGGCGGGAATCGGCATACATGGCCGAAAAGGCCGATGCCACCGGGGAGGGTGTCAAGTTCCGCGTCATCGATCCGCCCCGGGTGCCGCTCGAGCCCTCGGGGCCGAACCGCACCCTGTTGATGGGAATCGTATTGCTGGCGGGGCTCGGCGCCGGTCTGGGGGTGGCGTTTTTGATGTCGCAACTCAAGACCACGTTTGATGACCGGGCCATGCTGCGCAATGCCACCGAGCTTCCGGTGCTGGGGACAATCTCCATGGAATGGACCGCGGCGCAGCGGGTCAAGATGCGTATCGAGGTGGTCGTGTTTACCGTCCTGACCTTGATGTTGATGCTGGCCTATGGAGCGGCCGTTCTTTTTCAGGACCAAGGAATTAGCCTGATGTCCAGGTTAGGGTGATTCTTTGAGGATATTATGAATACGATAGAAAAAGCCATAGGCAGACTGGGTGAAGTGAAAAAGAGCGGTGCCCAGGCGCCGCTAGACGTTCCGGTTCAGGTGGGAGAAGAGCTGAACCCGGCGCAGGACATGGCGCAAGACACCGAGGGTGCCGGTCAGAAAAACTCGAAAAATCGCATTGTCCTGGATCTGGCGCGTCTCGAACGCATGGGCTTCCTGACACCGGAAAGCGGCCGCGGCCAGCTGACCGAAGAGATCAGGCACATCAAGCGGCCATTGTTGCTGAACGCCTTTCAGAAGGGTGTATCCCATGGCGATGCATCCAACCTGATCATGGTGACCAGCGCCCGTCCCGGCGAGGGCAAAACCTTCACCTCGGTGAACCTGGCCATGAGCATCGCCAAGGAACGCGGTAAAACGGTCTTGCTGGTGGATGCGGATGTCGCCAAACCCAATATTTCACGCACGCTGGGGCTGCCACTCAAGCTGCCGGGGCTGGTCGACTATCTGATGGATGATTCGCTGGTGCTTTCCGAGGTCATGCTCAAGACCAACGTACCCAATCTCAGGGTGCTCACTTCCGGCCGCAGTCATATCCACTCCACCGAATTGCTGGCCAGCGAGGCCATGCGCCTGCTGGTTGATGAGTTGTCACAGCGATACCCGGATCGTGTCGTGGTTTTTGATTCCCCCCCCCTGCTGGCCACCACCGAGGCGGCGGTCCTAGCCGGCCTGGTCGGGCAATTCGTGATGGTGGTGGAGGCGGAAAAGACCGCCAATCAGGAGGTCAACGAGGCGCTGGGGATGCTGGATCAGTCGAAGATGATTGGTCTGGTCCTCAACAAGACCCGGGCGATGTTCACATCGGATTACTATGGTTACCACGGTTACTATGGCTCATCCGGTGAGTAGCCTGGACCGGCCCAAAAATATAAGATGCAGTGAGAGAGATTTCCGCCCCGGTTTTACAGCGTTGGCGGGAGGCTCCGTCCTGGCCTGTCTGCCATTTTGCGTCTTGGCGGCGGAATGGGATGCCACGGCCAGGTTGAATTTGTCGGAGACTTACACGGACAACCTGCGGCTGTCGGCAGGCGATGGAGGGGGCGAGAGCATCACCCAAATCAATCCCGGCTTTTCACTGACGGGGCGCGGCGCCAGGCTGAATCTGGCCGCCGACTACACGATGCAGAACCTCTTTTATGCCCGCAACCCGGAAAGCAACACCACCTATCACCAGCTGAAGGCCAGGGAGCAGAGCGAACTGATCAAGGACTGGCTTTATTTCGATTCCAGCGCCTCTGTTTCCCAGCAGTTGATAAGCCCCGGCGATCGCCTGCCGCTGGACAATCTGAATCTCGCCGGCAACCGCGGCGATGTGGCGACGCTCAAGGTCGAACCATACATCAAACGGGAGCTGGGCGCCTATGCCAGCACCGAGCTGCGCTATTCCCATGGCTGGGTCGACTACGATGCCAGCTCGGTATCCGCCGCCCAATCCAGCAGGGCCAGTGGTTACATCGCCAACGGTTATGGCGCGACGCAGCTGTTCTGGCGGCTCGGTTACCGCATGCGAAGAGATGTCCGCGACAACGCCGCCGACTCCAAGCGCCGTTCCACTGAGGGTATGATGCGCTATCGGATGCTTTCAAGCTTCTCGCTGGTCGGCTATGCCGGCCAGGAAGAGAACGATATTCAGACTCGCAGGGTGTCCCCCGACGGCACGTATTGGAGCGCCGGTTTCAGATGGCAGCCAAGCCCGAAATTCTCGCTGGAGGCGACCCAGGGTAGAAATGACGAGCGGGGGCGGCTGACGTGGAGCCCCACCACCCGCACCTCCATCGATATCGGTTATCGAAACCGCGATGTGGGGCTGAACACGGGAGTGACCTGGAACGGTAAAATCAGTCACCGCACGCGGCGCAGCACCTGGGCGCTGAGTTATCTGGAAGAGGTGACCAGCGTACAGGTTCTGGCGCTGCAGGATCAGATTTCCCTGTTTATTCTCGATCAGGAGGCGGGGCTTGCCTTCGACCCGGAGAGCGGCCAAATCATCGATATCAATGTCTTCGAATTGACCAACGAAGAGTTTCTGCGCACCCGGGCGCGGGGGTCGGTGAATTACAATACCGGCAAGAATACTGTAAGCCTGGCGCTGTATGATGAAACCAGAACATACGAGGTTTCCGCCGAGGAAATTTCAACGCAAGGGGCCAACGCCTCGTGGCGCTGGCGTTTCGCATCGCGTACCTTCTCCCTGGTGAGCGTACGGGCCCAGCGCTACGAGGTCGCGAACGGCAGTGAGCCCGGCGACAGCATCAGAACGAGTTTGAGTCTGAGCCGCACGATGACCCCTCGAACCAATGCCAGGGCTGAAGTGAGCCATCTCCAGGCGCAAGCGGCCAGTACCGGAGAGGCCTACGGCGAGAATCGTATTTTACTGCGCTTGAACATGAGTTTTTAGGGGGCTTCAATAATATGTATGAATCGTTTTACAAGTTTTCCGCCAAGCCGTTCCAGCTAAGCCCTGATCCCAAATTCTTTTTCGGCAGCCAAGGGCACAAGCGCGCCATGTCCTATTTGCGCTACGGCCTGACTCAGGGGGAAGGCTTTATCGTGATCACCGGCGGCGTCGGCACGGGCAAGACCACGTTGGTGAGGACGCTGTTCGCCGATCTGGCCGAGGAGAACATCGTCGCCGCCCAGCTGGTCAACACCCATCTCGAGGCCGAAGACACGCTGAGAATGGTCGCCGCCTCCTTCGGGCTGGCCCATGAGGGGGCGAGCAAGGCCGCGATTCTGAAAAACCTGGAAACATTTCTCATGGCCAGGGCACAGGAGGGCAAGCGGGTGTTGCTGGTAGTGGACGAAGCCCAGAATCTGCCGCCGGCGTCGCTGGAAGAGCTACGCATGCTTTCGAACTTCCAGGCCGGCGGCCGTTCACTGTTGCAGAGTTTTCTGCTGGGACAGAACGAATTCAAGAACACCATCCGGTCGGAGGGGCTTGAGCAGCTGCGCCAGCGCATTATCGCCGCCTTTCACCTGGAACCTTTGGGTGCACAGGAGACCCGCGGCTACATAGAACACAGGATGCGGCTGGTGGGCTGGCAGGGTGATCCGGCGATCAGTGACGATGCCCATCAGGCGATCTTTAATATCACGGGGGGGGTTCCGCGCCGTATCAATAATTTCTGTGACCGGCTGCTGCTGTACGGCTATCTTGAAGAGTTGCATACGCTTGAAGCCGGGCATGTCCAGGAAGTCGCCAACGAACTCAAGCAGGAGACCGCTGCCGCGCCCGAACCGAAGGAACAGAACGAAGCGCCGGAGCTGCCCACGTCACCGATCCATGTCGGCATTTCGCAAAGCCGGGAGTCGGAACAGCTGGAGGGGATGGAGACCCGGCTGGGCATTTTGGAAGAGCGAATCGATATTCTGGAACGCGCCTTGAGGCGTTTTCTTGAAGTCGGCCGGCGCTAGTTCGGAATTAAGGTGGGAAAGATGGCCAAAATAAAAATAGTTTGTGTCGTGGGTGCGCGGCCCAATTTCATGAAGATCGCGCCCGTCATGGCGCAATTGAACAAGCCCGACAGCAAATTCGAACCCTTCCTGGTGCACACCGGCCAGCATTATGACGCCGACATGAAGCACCGCTTTTTCGACCAGTTGGGCATCCCGGAGCCGGATATCGATCTCGGCGTCGGCTCGGGCAGCCACAGCGAGCAGACCGCCGAGATCATGAAGCGCTTCGAGCCGGTGCTGGAGCAACAACAGCCGGCGGCGATTCTGGTGGTCGGCGACGTGAATTCCACCATCGCCTGCGCCCTGGTGGCGGTGAAAAAAGATATCGCCGTGATCCATGTCGAGGCCGGTCTGCGCAGTTATGATCGCGCCATGCCCGAGGAGATCAACCGCGTGCTGACCGACCAGATCTCCGACCTGTTGTTTACCACTGAACGCCGGGCCCATGACAATCTGCGGCGTGAAGGCATAGCCGAAAATCGCATTCACTTTGTCGGCAACGTCATGATCGACACCCTGTTGGGGCATGTAAAGCGGGCCGTGCCGGTGGAGCGGACATTGTCCGCGGCCGTTCACAGCGAACAGTTTCTCACCGCTGGCGGCTTTGCCCTGTTGACCCTGCACCGCCCCTCCAATGTGGATAACCGCGAGACACTGGAGCGGCTGCTGTCCGTCGTCGCCGAGGTCAGCAAGCGGCTGCCGGTGATCTTTCCGGTACATCCGCGCACCGCCGGTCGCATTGAGCAATTCTCCCTGACCTCCCTGATCGACAGTCCGCGCATCCGCCGCCTGACGCCCCTCGGCTACCTCGAGCTGCTGGGCGTCATGTCCAAGGCCCGCGTGGTGCTGACCGATTCGGGCGGCATACAGGAGGAAACCACCGCCCTGGGCGTGCCCTGCATTACCCTGAGGGAAAACACCGAACGCCACATCACCGTGACCGAGGGTACCAACACCATCGTCGGTACCGATACGGACAAGATTCGCCGGGCCGTCGACGAAGTGCTGAGCAACGGCGGCAAGGCCGGCTGCATCCCCGAGTACTGGGACGGCAGGGCCGCCGAACGCATCGTCGCCGTTCTGGAAGAGCACTTCTAAGCCATGATCCGGAACGCCATGACGGTGGACGTGGAGGACTACTTCCAGGTCTCGGCCTTTGAACCCTACATCAATCGCGACGACTGGGACCGCATCGATTGCCGTGTGGAATGCAACACCCAACGCATCCTGGACCTGTTCGACAGCCATCAGGTCAAGGCCACCTTTTTCATGCTCGGCTGGGTGGCCGAGCGTTATCCGGCCCTGGTGACACGCATCGTCGCCTCGGGCCACGAACTGGCCAGTCACGGTTATGAGCACATCCGTGTTACGGAGCAGCAGCCGGACCAGTTCCGCGAGGATGTCAAACGCACCAAGGCGCTGCTGGAGGACATGGGCGGCGTGCCGGTGCGCGGCTATCGTGCCGCCAGCTACTCCATCGGCATCAAAAACCTGTGGGCGCTGGAGGTGCTGCAGGAGGCCGGCTACGATTACAGCTCCAGCATCTATCCCATCAGGCACGATCTATACGGTATGCCCCAGGCGCCGCGTTTCCCTTTTTATCCCAACGGCGACGGCGGCCTGCTGGAGGTGCCGGTGACCACCTTTACCCTGGCGAACCGGCGCTTTCCCTGCGGCGGGGGCGGCTATTTCCGCCTGTTTCCCTACCCGCTCTACCGCTGGGCCATGCAGCGCGTCAACCGCAAGGACGACCGCCCCGGCGTGTTCTATTTTCACCCCTGGGAGATCGATCCCGGGCAACCGCGCCAGACGGGGATCAGCCTCAAGACCCGGGTCCGTCATTACCTCAATCTGGAGCGCATGGAAGGGCGTCTGGAGCATCTGTTGCGGGATTTTTCCTGGGGCCGTATGGATAAGGTATTTGTCGACGCCGGCTAGGCTAAGCGCTGGCGTAACAGCAGGAGATGAAGGCTTTGCAAATCAAACAGCTGACGGAGCGGGATGTTCAGCGCTGGGATGCCTATGTGGAACAGGCGGATGACGCAAGCTTTTTCCATCGCGCCGGCTGGCGCCGGGTGCTGGAGCAGGCCTTCGGTCACCGCGCCTATTTTCTGTTTGCCGAGCGCGACGGCGAGATGGTGGGAATTCTGCCTCTCGGCCATATCCGCAGCCGCATCTTCGGCAACACACTGATCTCCACCCCCTTCTGTGTCTACGGCGGCATTGTCGCCAATGATGACGAGGCCAGGCAGGGGCTGGAGCAGGCGGCCGTCGAGCTGGCGCAAACGCTGGCGGTGGATTGCCTGGAGCTGCGCAACCGCTTACCACAGCACCACGACTGGCCCGCCAAACGTGACCTGTACGTGACCTTCCGCAGGGAGATCGATCCCGACCTCGAGCGGAACATGAAAAACATTCCGCGCAAACAGCGGGCCATGGTGCGCAAAGGTATCAATGCCGGCTTGGAGAGCGCCTGGGATGAACAGATCGACCGCTTCTATGACGCCTATTCCCAGAGCGTTCATGCCCTCGGCACGCCAGTCTTCGCCAAGCGTTATTTCCAAGTATTGAAACAGGTCTTCGGCGACGATTGCCGCATCCTCACCGTCACCCGGGACGGGCGGTTGATCGCCAGTGTCATGAATTTCTATTTCAAGGATCAGGTGTTACCCTACTACGGCGGCGGAACGGAACAGGCCCGCGCCGTCAAGGGCAACGACTTCATGTACTGGGAGGTCATGCGCCACGCCTGCGAGGCGGGCATCAAGGTGTTCGACTACGGCCGCAGCAAGGTCGGCACCGGTTCCTATAGCTTCAAGAAAAACTGGGGTTTCGAGCCCGAGCCGCTCCATTACGAATATGTGCTGGTCAAGGCCGATACGGTGCCGGATATCAATCCATTGAATCCAAAATACCGCCTCTTCATCAGCGCCTGGAAAAAGATGCCCCTGGCCATGACGCGCATCGCCGGGCCGTACATCGTGAGAAACCTGGGCTGAGCGAGGCGGAGATGAAAAAGCTGCTCTATCTGGTGCACCGCATCCCCTATCCCCCCAACAAGGGCGACAAGATCCGCTCCTTCAATATTTTGAAGTTCCTGGCGCGGCATTACGAGATTCATCTCGCTACCTTCGTGGATGATGACGATGACTGGCAGTACCTGCCGGCCTTGGAGGAGTATTGCGCCGATATCTATGCAGCGCCCCTAAACCCCGTGGCGGCGAAGCTAAAGAGCCTGCCTGCCCTGTTGGGTAGTGCGCCCTTGAGTCTGCCGTATTATCGCCATACCGGTCTTGCCGATTGGGTGGAAGCTAAGCGGATTCAGCATGAGTTTCACGCCGTGCTGGTGTTCTCCTCCGCCATGGCTCAGTACGTGATGGGTGAGCGGTGGTCCGGTATGCGTCGCGTGATCGACTTCGTCGACGTGGATTCGGACAAATGGCGTCAGTATGCCGGCTCCAAGTCCTGGCCCATGAGCTGGGTCTACCGGCGCGAGGGCCGCACCCTGCTGTCCTACGAGCGCGAAGTGGCAAGTAGTTTCAATAACAGTTTTTTCGTCTCGCAGCAGGAGGCGGAGCTGTTCAAGGGCCAGGCGCCCGAGGCGGCGGCGCGGGTGAGCTTCGTCAACAACGGCGTGGACACGGATTATTTCACGCCTCAGCAGGACTATGTCAGTCCCTATGCCGAGGGCGACCAGGTCATGGTGTTCACCGGGGCGATGGATTACTGGGCCAACGTGGACGCCGTCAGCTGGTTCGCCGGGCGGGTCTTGCCGAATGTGCGTCAGCGCCACGCCCGGGCCCGGTTTTACATCGTCGGTTCCCGCCCCACGCGTCAGGTGCAACAGCTGGGTGATAAAGACGGCGTGACCGTGACCGGCGCGGTGGCGGACATCCGCCCCTATCTGGCCCATGCCCGGGCTGCGGTGGCGCCGCTGCGCCTGGCCCGGGGGGTGCAGAACAAGGTGTTGGAGGCCATGGCCATGGCCAGGCCGGTGGTGGCCACGCCCCAGGCCCTGGACGGGCTGGCGGCGCAGCTCGGCAAGGAGGTGTTGCAGGCTGAAAACGAAGCGGCCTTTGCCGGCACGCTCGACCGTCTGTTGCAGCATGACCGGGTGGATGGAATCGGCCAGGCGGCGCGGGCGCGGGTGATGGCGTCCTACTGCTGGCAACACAATCTCTCTCACCTAGAGTACATGCTGGCGGGATAAAACCAATGAACGTAGAGCGGCAACAGATGACGACCCACGTGCAGGAATCGGCGGTTTCACCATCGACCTTGTTCCTGTTGATCGTTCTGACCCTGGCAACGGGATTGTTGGTGTTCTGGCAGACCACCGCCTCCATGGTGGCGATCTGGTGGCGCTCCGAGACCTTCGCCCACGGGTTTTTTATCTTTCCTATCAGCCTCTATCTGATCTGGCGGCGGCGTGAACAACTGGCGCGGCTGCCTTTGCTGCCCGACTATAAGGCCCTGGTGCCGTTATTCGGCTTGGGCGTGCTGTGGTGGCTGGCGAACACCATCGACGTCCTGGTGGTGCAGCAACTGGCCATGGTGGCCATGCTGCCGGTGTTGGTGTGGGCGCTGTTGGGTTGGCGGGTGCTGCGCGCGCTGACATTTCCGCTGGGTTTTCTGATCTTTGCCGTGCCCATGGGGGAGGGCTTGATCCCGCCATTGATGGATTTTACCGCCAATTTTACCGTCAAGATGCTGCAGCTCACCGGCATCCCGGTGTTCAAGGAAGGCCTGTTCTTCGAGATACCCGGCAGCCGCTGGTCGGTGGTGGAAGGCTGCAGCGGGGTGCGCTATCTCATCGCCTCCGTCACCCTGGGTTGTCTGTACGCCTATCTCATCTATCGCAGCCTGACGCGCCGGCTGTTGTTCGTGCTGGCCTCTGTCGCCATGCCCATCGTCGCCAACGGCTTGCGTGCCTACATGATCGTGATGATCGCCCATCTCAGCGACCACAAACTGGCCCACGGTGTGGACCACTTTATCTACGGCTGGGTGTTCTTCGGCATCGTTATGCTGTTGCTGTTTTGGCTCGGTTCGTTTTGGCGTGAAGACGGGGATGATCAGGATGAAACGGTCGAATCGACGGCTGCGGCAGCCGCTCATGAACGTTCGGCCAATCGCACGTCCATGTTCACGGCGGCGCTTGCCGCGTTCGGGCTGCTGATCGTCTGGCCCGCCTGGGCCTATATCAACAGTCACCAGGATGATGACTTGGTTGTCACGCTAAGTGTTCCCGAAGCCCAATCCGGCTGGCACAAGGCGCCGGATTCGCTGACACCGTGGCGGCCGCGCTACCTCGGCATGGACGCTGAACTGGAACAGACCTACGTCAAGGACGGTCGTCGGGTCAGTCTGTATCTGGCCTACTATCGCAGCCAGCGCCAGGACGCCGAACTCATCAACTCCCAGAACGTGATGGTGGAGCAGAAACACCCGCTGTGGAGCCAGGTCGGCAACCGACCGGCCCGCTTGCAAATAAACGGCGAGCGGATACCGATCCACCAGGCGAAACTGCGCTCGAGCGGGCAAAACCTGCTGGTTTACTACTGGGACTGGTTCGCCGGAGAATACGCCGCCAATGATTACACCGCCAAGCTGTTGGAAGCGAAAAATACCTTGCTGGGGAGAGGCACCGATGCGGCGGGCGTCATCATCGCCGCCGAGTTCGAGATGGAGACGGCCGAGGCCGGGGCCCTCATCGAAGAATTTATCACCGACATGTATCCCGCTATCGAAGCCAGCCTCGGTCAAGTAGGTGAAGCGAAGGATTGATATGTTTGAGGTGGGTTGCACTGTATCCTTGGTCAGAGGCCCCGACCGATCCCCCCTTTGTAAAGGGGGGCAGGGAGGATTTAAAGTTTGACCGGAGATACAATTCTGTGAGTAAAGCAGGTAGATTTTTAAATCCCCCTCGATCCCCCTTTTGCAAAGGGGGAGGCTAATCAGGGACTTCGGTTAACGGACGCCGCCAACCATTCCCCCTTTGGAAAAAGGGGAGGTTAAGGCCGGATGCTTCGATACCTGTATTCCT
>JASBUE010000162.1 GCA_030148045.1 Candidatus Tenderia sp. | reverse complement strand
TGTCTCCAGCGCCGGGTTGGGAACCAGCACCACGTGAATGCCGTGGCGGGCCTCGATTTCGCTGACGGCCTTGCGCTTTTCGTTGAGCAGGAAGGTGGCCACCTGCAGCGGCAATTGCGCCTCGATGCGGGCCGAGTTTTCCTTCATCGCCTCTTCTTCAATCAGGCGCAGGATGGAGAGGGCGAGGGATTCCACATTGCGGATCGAACCTTCGCCCTTGCAGCGCGGGCAGGTGGCCTGGATCGACTCCTCCAGCGACGGGCGCAGGCGCTGGCGCGACATCTACAGCAGGCCGAAGCGCGAGATGCGGCCCACCTGGACGCGGGCCCGGTCCATCTTGAGGGCCTCGCGCAGGCGGTTTTCCACCTCGCGCTGGTTGCGCGAGGGCGTCATGTCGATGAAGTCAATGACGATCAGACCGCCCAGGTCGCGCAGGCGCAACTGGCGGGCGATCTCCTCGGCCGCCTCCAGGTTGGTGTTGAGGGCGGTCTCTTCGATGTCGCCGCCCTGGGTGGCGCGCGAGGAGTTGATATCGATGGAGACCAGCGCCTCGGTACGGTCGATGACGATCGCACCGCCGGAGGGCAGGCGCACTTCGTGCTGGAAGGCGGTCTCGATCTGGCTCTCCACCTGATAACGCGAGAAGAGGGGGACGCTGTCGTCGTAGAATTTGACCTTCTTCTTGTTGTGCGGCATCACCTGGGACATGAAGTCCTGGGCGTAGTCATACACCTCTTTGGAATCGATCAGGATCTCGCCAATGTCCTGGCGGAAATAATCACGGATGGCGCGGATGATCAGGTTGCTTTCCTGGTACACCAGGAACGGCGCGGTGCGCTCCTGGCCGGCCTTTTCGATGGCCTGCCACAGGCGCACCAGGTAATCCAGGTCCCACTGTAATTCCTCGGTGCTCTTGCCCACCCCGGCGGTGCGCACGATCACGCCCATGCCTTCCGGGATGTTCATGTCCGCCATGGCCTCGCGCAGTTCGCTGCGGTCCTCACCCTCGATGCGGCGCGACACCCCGCCGGCGCGGGGATTATTGGGCATCAACACCAAATAGCGGCCCGCCAGGCTGACAAAAGTGGTCAGGGCAGCACCTTTGTTGCCGCGCTCTTCCTTGTCCACCTGGACTAGCACTTCTTGCCCTTCTTTGAGGATTTCCTTGATATTGGGGCGGCGGTTTTCGTCCTGCGGTTGTTTGGTATAACAGCCGGGCGCAATCTCCTTCAAGGGGAGAAAACCGTGGCGTTCCGAGCCGAAGTCGACAAATGCGGCTTCAAGACTGGGTTCGATGCGGGTGATTTTGCCTTTGTAAATATTGGCCTTTTTTTGTTCCCGGCCGGGAAGTTCGATATCGAGGTCGTAGAGTCTCTGACCGTCGACGAGGGCGACACGCAACTCCTCTTTCTGGGTTGCGTTGATTAACATTCTTCTCATTTTATAGTGTCTCCTGGCGTACACCCCGAACCACAGAGGGGGCGGAGACTGAACGAACTGATGTAACACAACTACCGCAGGGCAGCATGGCTGTCACACATCGCAACGATGATGACGCTGGCTGGTCGTTAATTTTCGCTACTCTGTCACCAGGCGCCGTTTCAGGCTCCCTGGTGAGTTTCGAATCCGTTAAATGTTCGACCTGCGCGGTCCTGCTGTCTATTGACAGGGTTCATTCAGCTGCCCGTACAGCACGGGTACGCCGATGTTCGTTAATAAATACGTTTTAGTTAAATCAGGCCCATTGGGCTTTGCGCTTGTTGCGCGCCACTTCATGAACATTTAGAAAACCTTCATGAAGTGATAAAATTTGTTTCCTTATGCCAACATAACTGGTGGCAATTGCTGCTGTTTTTTTGACAACACTGTGCGCATATTGGTTCGTCACAATATATGACGCCCGCTCTGAGGCTTAAAATAGGCGCATTGGAGTATCGCAATGGGGGATCGGTAAGTTTGGCAAGACCTTATCCGGAACAACCCCCACCGGCCACCCCTTGTAAAATATATCATGATACCTTGCCTCTGGAAATACATTGGAGGCTTAAAAAGCGATTATAAATGACTGATTTTCCGAAAAATGCGCATCAGGACGTGCAAAGGGTCGAGATCGACGCCGAGCGCGCCGAGCAGCGCATCGACAATTTCCTGCTGAGTATCCTCAAAGGTGTGCCCAGGAGCATGGTCTACCGCCTGTTGCGCACCGGCCAGGTGCGGGTCAATAAGGGCAGGGTGAAGCCGCCTTACCGGCTGCAGGCCGGCGATGTGATCCGGATTCCGCCTGTGCGCCTGATGGAAAAACAGGCGGTTGTTGAGCCCGGCCGGGGTGTGTTGGAGCGCATTGAAAGGAGCGTCATCTTCGAGGATGACGCCCTGATCGTGCTCAACAAGCCTTCCGGTGTCGCAGTGCATGGTGGTAGCGGCATTCGTTACGGTGTGATCGAGGCCATGCGCAAGCTGAAGCCCGAATGCAGGAATCTGGAGCTGGTGCACCGGCTTGATCGTGAAACGTCGGGCTGCCTGCTGATCGCCAAGAAACGCTCCGCCCTGCGGCGTCTGCATGAGGCGTTGCGGCTGGGGGAGGTCAAAAAATTCTATCTGGCCCTGTGTATGGGCAAATGGCGGGGCGAGGGGCGGGTGATCGATGCACCGTTGCGTAAGAACACACTCAGCTCCGGCGAACGCCTGGTGCGGGTCAGTGCCGATGGCAAAGAGGCCGCCAGCCGCTTCACGCCGCAGCAGCGCTTCAACGTGGCGACCTTGATGGAGGTGGAACTTTTCAGCGGCCGCACCCATCAAATTCGCGTGCATGCCAGCCACAGCGGCCATCCGCTGGCCGGCGACGATAAATATGGCGACAAGGCATTCAACCGGCTGATGCGCAATTACGGTCTTAACAGGCTGTTTCTACACGCCCACCGGCTCGAATTTCCCTGGGACGACGGTCGGCTCAAGGTGGCGGCGCCACTGGACGAGTCCCTGGAGATGGTTTTAAAAAATTTACATTGATTGGGTATGTCTGCACAGTTTGATCTGATTGTTTTCGACTGGGACGGCACCCTGATGGATTCCGCCGCCCGCATCGTGGCCTCATTGCAGGCCGCGGGTGAGGATCTGAACCTGCCGGCCAGGAGCGCTGCCGAGTGTCGCAATGTGATCGGTCTGGGGATGTATGAAGCCATTAATAGATTGCATCCGCAGCTGGACCCGGAACACGCGCCCCGTTTTGTCGAGCGTTATCGCCACCATTTTCTCGTCGCCTGCCCGTTGCCGGAAATGCTCTTCGAAGGGGTTCATGAGATACTGCGGTCGCTGGCGGCGCGCCGCACTTGGCTGGGCGTGGCGACGGGTAAGAGCCGCAAGGGGCTGGATCGCGCTCTGGAACATACCCGTTGTAAACGTTATTTTCATGCCACCCGCTGTGCCGATGAGACCTGTTCCAAACCGGATCCGAGGATGTTGCGTGAAATCATCGAGGAATTGGACGTGACGCCCGAGCGGACCCTGATGGTGGGGGATACGGAATATGATCTGGAGATGGCCCGGCGCGCCGGGACCGCTGCCCTGGCGGTGACCTACGGTGCCCATGAACCACAGCGCCTGGAGGGGTTCGCTCCACTGGCCTGTCTCGACAGCGTTGCAGCGCTGGCGGTGTGGTTGGCCGACAACGCGTAATTAGCCCGCATTTCTCAAGAAAGGAACGCAGTGATGCAAGACAGCAACAATCGATCGGCTGACCGGGATCCCTGGACTCAGAATCCTATCGTCGACGATGAAGGGATGAAAAAGGACCGTAACGGCGAGGCCTGGGAACGCGAGCTGATCACCAATCTGGCCATGGGCGCGCTCAAGGAACAACGCCGGGCACGGCGCTGGGGTATCTTCTTCAAACTCCTGTTCGTCGCCTATCTGATTGTATTTCTGGTGGCGATGTTGCCCGGGCGGGACGGGGGGTTGTCGGTCGGCAAGCCGCATACCGCCCTGATCGAGGTGCGCGGTGTGATCGCTGCCGATGCCGAGGCGAATGCCGATAATCTCGTCACGAGCCTGCGTGACGCCTTTAAGTCAAGTCAGGCTAAGGCCATTATCCTGCGTATCAACAGTCCGGGCGGCAGTCCGGTGCAGGCCGGTTATGTCTATGATGAGATTCAGCGCCTGCGCAGTCTATATCCCGACAAGCCGGTCTATGCGGTGATCGCCGACATGTGCGCCTCCGGCGGTTACTACATCGCCGCAGCGGCGGATGAAATCTACGCCGACAAGGCCAGCATCGTCGGCTCTATCGGGGTGATTATGAGCGGTTTCGGCTTCGTCGATACCCTGGATAAGCTGGGTGTAGAGCGGCGGCTGCTTACCGCCGGTGAGAACAAGGGCTTTCTCGATCCCTTTTCACCGCTGAGGGAGTCGGATGTGGCGCACATCAAATCCATGCTGGGGACTATCCACCAACAGTTTATCGACGTGGTCAAGGCCGGCCGCAGTGACCGCTTGAAAGATAACGAAGCGCTGTTTTCGGGGCTGGTCTGGACCGGTGAGCAGAGTGTTGAGCTGGGGCTGGTGGACGCTCTGGGGAGTTCCAGCTATGTGGCACGCGAGATCATCGGCCAGGAAAAGATTGTGGACTACACCGTCAAGCCCGATCCCTTCGAGCAGTTCGCCAATCGTTTAGGGGTGGTCATGGCCGAGACCTTCGCCCGCATTACGGGCATGGAGGCGGGGACGATTCGCTAGGAGCCTGTCGGGTTTAGGATGAATTGGCTGCGGAAGCGGGAGAACGGCCCAAATATCCCCGATTTTTCGTTGCGTAGAACCACTATGCGCCTCAAAATCGTGAAAATTTGTGCTCGCTCTCCCACTCCCTCGCTACAATCCCCCTAAACCCGACAGGCTCCTAGTCGCTTGATTTTCTACGCGGCGGCCGAGGAGGAATCCACCGGCCTGAGCAGCAGCGAGTGGCCGGTCATGGCGCTGGGCTGTTGCAGTCCCATCAGTTGCAACACGGTGGGGGCGATGTCCTTCAGGCCGCCCTCGGGGGCCAGCTTCCAGCGGGTCTGGTCGATGATCAGGCAAGGTACTGGATTGACGGTATGCTGGGTATGGGGGTTACCGGTGTCCGGGTCCACCAGCTGTTCGCAGTTGCCGTGGTCCGCCGTCAGGATCACCGAATACTTTTCCTCTACGGCCACATCCAGTACCCGTCCCACCTCGCGATCGAGAGTCTCCACCGCCTTGATTACAGCCTCCCTGACGGCGGTATGCCCCACCATGTCGCCATTGGCGAAGTTGACGACAATGAAGGCGTGCTGGTGGCTGCGCAGTTTTTCGATGACGCTGTCGGCCACCGCCCGGGCGCTCATTTCCGGTTGTTCGTCGTAAGTCGCTACCGTGGGGGAGGGGACGATAAGGCGCTCCTCGTCAGGAAAGGCTTCTCCCCGGCCACCATTAAAAAAATAGGTGACATGGGCGTACTTTTCCGTTTCGGCGCAGTGGAATTGGCTTAGACCGGCGTGATAGATGGTTTCCGCCAGCGTCGTTTCCGGGTGCTCCTCGGCAAAGGCGCAGGGCAGTTCGAAGTAACTGTCGTAATTGGTCATGCAGGTGACCCGGGGCGGGCAAAAGGCGTTACGGTCAAACGCGTCGAAGCCGGGCTTGGAGAGGGCGGCGGTAAGCTGGCGGGTGCGATCCTTGCGGAAATTGAAGAATATCATTGCGTCATCACTATTCAGGGGACGGGCATCCACCAGTAGTGTGGGGCGGATGAATTCATCGGTTTCCCCGGCGGCGTAGGCCGCCTCGACGGCATGACGAAATGAGCGGGCGCGCCTGCCCCGGTTATTGGCTATGGCCTGCCACGCCTGTTCCGTACGTTCCCAGCGCTTGTCCCGGTCCATGGCGAAATAGCGTCCGCTGACACTGGCCACCGCGCCATTGGCTCGGGCCAATGCTGGCTCTACTTTGTTGACATAATCGATGGCGGACTGGGGCGGGGTGTCGCGGCCGTCG
>JASBUE010000149.1 GCA_030148045.1 Candidatus Tenderia sp. | reverse complement strand
AATCCGCAATTACTTATGGACCGACAGCTGTGAGCGCAGGTCTTTAAAATCATTTTCCCGCTCAAACTGCCCGCGGTGAAAGACATATTGTCGCTTCTTCCCCGACAGGTCCATACCCACCAGGCCAAACGATTTGCCCGCATAGTCGGGGTAATAACGCAGGCCCTTTACCAATTCGACGCGCCCGCCGCCCTTGACCGTGACCACCACCGATTTTTTGGCCAGCTCCAACCCCCTAGGCGAGGCGGGCAACAACATTAGGCGTGTACCGAGAATCCTGTTGGCCCCGATGAGAAAGATAAAACTGGCCAGGAAAACAAGTATATACGCAAAGGTTTGGTCGCCACTGTACCAGGTCTTCACCGCATAAGAGGCCAGCAACAACACAACCGGGATATACAACAAGGCATCCCAAATGGCGCCGCGCTTGTCCGGCGCCAGGCGATAACTGTCAACCTTCGACATGCTTACCCCGCCTCGACCCCTAGCACTCTTTTAACCACAAACTCCAGTTCACCATAGAGGACTCGGCCGGATTGTTTGTAGCGAACGACCCGGTCCTTATCAATCACATAGGTCCAGGGATCGCCCATGACCTTAAAGGCCTTGAAGGCTTCAGGATTTTGATACTGATCCATATGCAGGAATATCACGTCATCCTCATATTCAGCCATCATCCCCTTCAGCATCTGCAACTGCTTATCGCAAACGGTACAATGCCCGGGCGTGGCAAACTCAAGCACTATGGGCTTACCCTGGGCCAAGGCGTCGTCGAGAGAATATTGATACATCCGTGCATCGGGGTGACGATAGCTGGTGATGCGACTGAAGTCGCCCCCGACGTCCGCCAGGGTCTTGGTCTTCACCAGCGGCGCCTTTGTCCCCACCTCCAGGCCGTTTTCAGGTTGCGCACCACACCCCAACAGCAGGAACAAAATCAAAAAATACAACGGAAGCTGACGCATAACCGCTCTCCTAATAATTCTTTTCCCAACCAATACAGGTTCTGAATAGATTATACGCCCAGATAATATTGGCCAGGAGCACGAGGGTCCCGAACATACCCATTGTCGCAAGCCATGGCTTGACGATCTGCTCCACCTCGTCGGGCGACATGGAAACACTGGCCGTGCCGCCCAGGACGCCGGCGATCGTAAATAACAACACCATACCTATCAATCCGACATTATGAATCCAGAAATGCACCTTGACCAGGGTGACACTATAGATAGGGCGCTTTACCAGCCGGGGGATGATGTAATAGACACTGGCAAATATGGCCATCTCGACCCAGCCAAGCAAATTGATATGGGTGTGGGCGCGCACAATCAGGTTTCCGTGCAGCCGATGATCGACAAAGTGGCGGAACTCAGAAATCCCCCCCATTAAGGCGCCCCAGGAAAACCCAATAATGCTATATATTATGCAAGCATAAACAAACCAAAGAGTATAACGAATATAAACCGTGTCTTCCGCCCAAGGCTGCCCCTGACCTGTCACTCATCCACCTCTTTCTATTCTGCTACATCTTCTTTTTCACGCACATCCTGATACTTATCTTTCCAGTTCTCAGGCGTAACCATCTCCAAAACACCATCAATAAATTGGGATTTGCCTTCCGGCGGGATCGCCGAAGAGGCCGATCCCTGCTCCGCCTTAAGACCGAACAAAAATGCGGCGATAGCACGCAAATCCTCATCAGGCATCGCTGAGACATAAGCCGCCTCTTTAGGCGGCATGCCATGATCTATCGTGGCTGAGCCGTACGTTTCTTCGGGCCGTTTCAGAAATGAATAAATCCAGTCATAGGCCCGCTTGGAACCCAGACCATCGAGCGACAAGCCCATGTTGGTGCCGTTACGCATCGCCCTGTGACATGAGGTACAACGCGCCTCGCGAAAAATTTGCGAGCCCCGCCGACCCTCTTCGGTGAATTCATAACGGGTTTTTACTTCGAACATCGGCTTATCTGCAGTAAGACGCACCGCTTCAAGCACTGCATAACCGATAATTGCCGCAACGATAAACGCCCCAAAAATCCCGAACAGGACCTTTTCACCCTGCTTTAATGACTGCTTTCCGGCCATAGCGTATTTCCACCACAAATCGGCTGAACGACAACAAAAATAACCAGCCACGAATAAAAAAGGCGGTTAACCCGCCTTTTTAGATTGCCGGGGCGCAAATTAGTTGCGCCCTGGACTTAAGCGCTCATTCAATCAACTAAGGCAGATGCTCAACCGGAATGCGCGTATTACCCAGAGTCGTCTGAGGCGCCTGGGTCAGGTAGGTTGCCACATTGAGGATATCCTCGTCGGTCAGCTTCTCACCAACCGCACGCATCTGCCCCATCGGATCATTGGCTCGGGAACCGTCACGCCACTTTTTCAACTGATTTACCAGGTAGTTGAACTTCTGCTCACCGATACGCGGATACATGGGGTCCACACCACGACCATTATGGCCATGACATGACAAACAGGCAGGAATACCACGTTTACCGTCACCGTAATTCACCAACGCTTTGCCGAGATGGGCGACACCCACTTCGGTACCGCTCTCTTTGAGCGCATCGATATCCGAACCACCAGACGCCGCTTGCAGCTGCTTGCCGGAAAAGTTGCGGCCAATAGAGTTCAAATAGGCCGCAACGTCTTTGCGGTCCTGCGGAGTCAAACCCTTGGCGTTGGCGTTCATGACGAACATGGTCGTATCCTGACGCCTGTCATTGGCATAATCATCGAGCTGCTTCGCTAAAAACTGGTAAATCTGGCCTGCCAGACGCGGCGTGCCCAGACTATCGTTACCAAGCCCGTCAGCGCCGTGACATGAAGTACAGGCAGGGACATCTCCCTTGCCGTTCTCGAAAATAGACTTGCCGTTACCGTAATCCGCGCCAGCCACCTTTTCGTTGGCAAATGCCGCAGACACAACCACCGACATTGCCACGGCCACGATTGACGCCGACCCCAATTTCTTCAAATAAGTGCGCATAGTAAAGACACCCTCCCAGATTCTTGTCTTTGTAAACCTTCGTCTCCCGGCGGCATACCCTACACTCAGGCCAGCCCAGACGTCAAGAAATAAAGCACCGATTCCGCGTTCGACATTTGCATGGCTCGCGCAGCAGGCACCTTAAATCATTTTAAATTCTGTATCTCCCTTTACCTCAGGAGTTCTTCTTCAACACAAACGCCGCCAACGCGAATGCAAAGACGAACCAGAGCACGTAGAGAATGAGAATTTGACCCGTTTCCAACATGATTTTGCCTCCCAAGCAGTTTAATTTAATTGTTTCTTTTTACCAACCCAAAAAAACACAGCTGGAGAAGATGTATATCATGACACGGAAGCCGATTGCAAGCTTCGAACCTAAAACCACCCCAACGCAACCACGCCGTGATCCAAAAGTTGATAACCGGCGTTAACAGCGGGATGCAAGCGGGAGTAAATTGAGCTATGATTTGCCCCTTTTGCGGCAGGGGCAAGGCCTGAATTTTGGGTGGAATTTTCAATGGATACGGCAAAGATTTATCGCTACTGGGGGGTGCTGGCACTATTGGCCTGGGGGGCAATCGCCATCGGGATGAACCTGCTACGCTTCGACGCCTACGGCATAGACGAGGCCGCCGCACGCGCGCTGCTGATCAATTGGACCGTGGCCGACCGCGTCGTCAACCCCATCGTCACCCTCGGCGCCCCCGATTTCCGCGCCCTGCTGTTTCTGCCGTTGGGGGCATACTGGCCCGGCAGTTTCGTTGCCTTGAAGGTGTTCATGCTGCTGGTGCTGTTTGCCGCGGTGACCTTGCTTTACAAGTGGAGCAAGGATCACCAGGACGGTGAGACGGCCCTCATCGCCTCGGGCCTGCTGCTGATCGCGCCGCTGTCGCTGATGCAGGTCAACGCCGTGGGCGCCGGCCCGTTTCTGCTGCTCGGCTTCGGCCTGGGGTTGTGGCTGGACCGACGTTACCGCAGCGTCGGCAAACAGCTCGGCGGCTGGTACTTCATCCAACTACTGCTGGTGATGACCGTGGTCACCATCCATCCCGCCGGCCTGGCCTACCCGCTGGCCCTGGCCTGGGAGTGGCACACCAACCCGCTCAATGCACGCCAGCGCAAGCAGATGCATATCGGCATCGGCATCGCCACCGTGTTCGCCCTATTGTTCAGCTATGTATTTGGCAATTCCGCCGTCGACTGGGGCCTCAACCCGCTGGCCACCCTGGGCGCCGCCACCCTCGGTCGGGTACCCGGCGACCCGAGGCCCATGTTGGCCACCTCCGGCATCCTCCCGGCCCTGATCGTCGCCGTGGCGATCGTCGGCTACCGCAAATCCATCCTCTCCGAAATGCTGCCGCGCATGCTGTTGTTAGGCGGTCTGTTGGGCCTGGTCGCCGCCGACTTCGGTTGGGCCATGATCATCCTGGCGTTGGTGCTTTACTGCGGCATGCCGCTGCTGATCCGGCTAAACAGCGGCATGGGCGCGCACGGCTTCGTCGGCCAGCGCGGCCTGGTGATGGTGGTGATCTTCATCCTCGCCACCCTGTTCATGCTCGGCGACCGAGCCTATCGCAGCAGTATCATCAACGGCAGCCTGGAGCCGCACGACCAAATCATCAAGGCGCTGGCCATCGAAACCGAATCGCTGGACGAAAATTTCTACACCATCAGTCAATGGCCGGCGCGCACCATGCTGGCACTGAAACGCCCGGTGTTTCCGTTGCCGCCGAAATACGAAACCCCGGAAGACCTGCTGGCAAACATCGGCAAGGTCGACTTCATCGTCTTCGATCCGTTCGACCCGGCCAATAAACACCTGCGCGATCAGCTTGCCAATCTAACCGAAACTATGGAAACGCTGATCCAGCAGGCGGACGGCGTGATCGTCAAGGTCAAACGTCACCACCGAGATTCGCAACCAAACCCGGCGCTTTAGCGCTGACAGACGGGACAGTAATAGCTGGCACGCTGGCCCTGACGCAGCTGCTTGATGGGTTTTTCGCACTGCCGACAGGGCTCGCCGACCCGACCGTAGACCTGTAAGCGCTGCTTGAAATAGCCGGGCCTGCCGCCGCCGTCGACGAAATCGCGCAAGGTAGTACCGCCCTGCTCGATGGCCAGGCCCAGCACCGCCTTGATCGCCGCCACCAGCGCCTCGCAACGCGGCTGTGACAAGCGCCCCGCCGCCAGTTGCGGCCGGATACCGGCGCGAAACAGGGCCTCACTGGCGTAAATATTCCCCACCCCCACCACCGTATGGCTGTCCATGATGAACTGCTTCACCGCCTGCTTGCGCCGGCGTGAACGCCGATAGAGATAGTCGGCGTCGAAGGCCTCGGACAAAGGCTCGGGCCCCAGACTGGCCAACAGTTTGTGCCGCATGGGGTCGCCGCTCAGCCACAGCACCGCACCGAAGCGGCGTGGATCACGCAGCCGCAGCGCCTGACCGTTGTCGAAGACGATATCGATATGATCATGTTTTCCGGCCGGGGTATCGGCGACCAGCAGGCGCAAACTGCCCGACATGCCCAGATGCATCAACACCGTGCCCGTCGCAGCGCGCAGCAGCAGATACTTGGCGCGCCGTTCGACCTGTTCGATCGCCTGGCCGGGCAGGTCCACCAGCAGGGTCCGGGGCACGGGATAGCGCAACTTACGGCGCCGCAGCACCACCTCGGTCACCACGCGCCCCTCGATGTGGGGCGCGATGCCGCTGCGCGTGGTTTCGACTTCGGGTAGTTCAGGCATCAAACACCTTCATTCTCAGGCGGCGGCTCGTCG
>JASBUE010000126.1 GCA_030148045.1 Candidatus Tenderia sp. | reverse complement strand
CTCGCAACTGGACCTGGCCATCGCCGCCGAGATGGCGGACATGACGCTAGAGGAGCTCTACCTCCTCAATCCCGCCTTCAATCGCTGGGCCACCCCGCCCGACGGCCCGCACCGCCTGCTGCTGCCGCTGGACAAGGCCGACGGCTTCGCGCAACAACTGGCCCATCTACCCAGGGAAAACCGGGTCAAGTGGGTCCGCCACCGCATCCGCGAAGGCGAAACCCTGGGCCATATCGCGGTGAAATACAAGACCACGGTCAAGACCATCCAGACCACCAACAAGATTCGCGGCAACATTATCCGCGCCGGCAACCACCTGATCATCCCCGCCGCCAGCCAGTCGCTCAACAGCTACGCCCTGAGCAAGGCCCAGCGCCTGCACAACACGCAGAACACCTCGCGTCCCGGCACCAAAACCACCTACGAAGTGCAACGCGGCGACACCCTGTGGGACATCGCCATGGCGCACAAGGTGTCGGTGCGACAACTGGCCGCCTGGAACGGCATGGCCCCACGCGACACCCTGCGTCCCGGCCAGACACTGGCGATCTGGAGCAAGGCCGGCAATATCGGCGCACCGGCCGCAAACCCGCTGGCCAGCACCCTGACGCGCAAGATCAATTACCGTGTGCGCAACGGCGACTCCCTGGCGCGCATCTCGCAGCGCTTCAATGTCAGCGTCGCCGAGCTGAAAAAGTGGAACCCGGAGGCACGGGGCAAGTACATCCAGCCCGGCCAGCAACTGGTGGTCTACGTCGATGTCACCAAGGTGGCGACCGGGAGCTAAAGCCCCCAGCCACCCGATTTACATCTATCTCATCAATTCCTGGCGACCGCGACCGTGGCGATTCTGGTCCGGTGCGCGGGGAATTATGAGGTAGGTTTCTAACAAGTTTTTAATGCGCACTATCCTGTAAAGCAAGCAAGACCAGGGCGGCATCCCGCACCGCGGCCGCAAAATCTCGCGTGGGTTTATCCGCTGAGGCCAGCTCATCAGCTTTGGCAATCAGCTCCTTGACGGAGAGGCCGGCGTAATCGCTGATCAAACCGGTACCGACGTTACCGTCAAAATCCACCACATATTTTTCGTTGATGCCGAGAATCGCCGCCTGGGTGATTCGATGTTCGGCATCGATGCCGACGGCGATTTTCAGATCGCCATGGCGATAGTGCACTTGCGTGACATAAGCCGCCCCAAGTATTGCGTCACTGCTTTTATCTGTGGCGAGGTAATAGCTATAGATCTCGTCTTTCAGTTCAACACCATAGGTTTTTTCCGCCCATTCGACGGCACCCTCTTTCAACGGCTGTTTGCGTTTGACGATTTTGGCACCGTTGGGCAGCATCGTTTTTAAGGCTGCCTTGGTTTCCATAAAGGTGACCATGGGACTGGCGTGGCCCTTGTGGGCTTCGACCTCCTGCGGCCAGGCACTGAGGCCGAAAGCAAGACCAATAGCCAGTAATGGTGCAAAAAAGTGCGACAACGGTTTTTGTATCGTTAGTTTCATGACTGTTCCTCGTTGTTTCGCGTAGACATAAGGTTAATTTTCGTATTTCGGCTTCATCAGCCACAGCTCCCACAACACACGAAGCGAGATGAAAGCAAAGCAGAGGCCAATGATTGTGCCCATGGCAACGGTCAGGTAGGCAAAGCTGCCGGAGACAAAGCGCACCAGGTTTAGACTCATAATGTCACCCCAGAGCCCCAAAAAAAGGAGTGATACGAGCAAGGCTTTGATCGATTCTGTCAACTGAGTCAGGCAGAGCAATCCTCCCATTGCCAGCAACAACAGAGAGAACGAGAGCAGATGCACATGAGAAACCTGAGCCAGAATCTGCGGCGGCAGGGTGTCATCGCCACTGGCAGCGCTGCCATGGTCCATGCCCGGCATATCCATTTGTGAATGATCCATCCCCTCCATACTCATACCACCCATGTCGGCCTCGTCATCAAAGGAGAATTCCTCCTCGACAAAACCCTGCTTTTCGATGGCCGACGCTTCAGCGCTGGTGAGGCTTTTATCGCCGTAGTGGTCGGCGATGGCTTGCGGGTTCATACCGACTGACAACGCCGCATTAAACACAGCGGCGAGATAACCGCTGCCAAGGACAATCACAAAACCGGTGACCAGCAATTTCCACGAGGGGGAGAGTCGGGCAAAACTAACAGCATTCATCATGAGGGCTACTCCTCAATATCATGCGCTTTGATCCATAGCACGGCACCCAGCTCAACAGGGTAGTCTTTACCGTCGTGATCCATGGTGTCACCACTTTCCACCAAGGCCGCCATTCCCCACCACCCCGATTTAGGCATCGAAAAGGCAAACACACCATTGGCATCCGTCTTGACAATCTGGGTAATGAACGCATCAGCAGGTGCAGTCATTTCACCCATCTCGTTGTAATACTCCACTTCAACACGGGCAAAAGGCGCCGGTTTACCGTTGTGTTTGACTACACCCCGAAACAGGTTGTTGGTCCAAAGTCCGTAAGGCCTTGTCAGAGGAATGATTTCAGCCTTTAACCCCAGTTCTTGGTCCCAGCCCTCTTCCATGCCAAAGGCATTTACGACAGTTTTGGTGTAGTGGATGATGAAGCGATCTTCCGCGGCTTCCCAGTAGGGCTGAGGCTCTACGAAAAAGAGATGATCGCCCGGTTTACGAATTTTGTAACGGGTTTGGTAGGCCGATAGGGTATCGCCCGCTCGGTCCCGGTAACTGGTCTCTTGGAGACTGCCGAGCAGATCGATCTCTTCCCCCGCCACCCAGACGCCGAAACGTTTGGGCTTTTTCATATTGAGCCCCATGCCTTCAAAAGGATGAGTAAAAATCAGGTTGAGATCAAGCTGGCGGCTCTCACCGGCGGAGACAATTTCATCAGAGGGGATAATCATCTGGAAATGAGCGTAGGCGGGCGCAACTGCGCCCGCCATACCGGCCATTACGATTACCCTGATTAACCAACGATCAAACCATGGTCTGTTTCTCATAATGATCTCCCGCGTTGATTAAAGGGCAGTGCTCCAGCCTACACTCCAGCGATATTTTTCATCGTTGGATATCCCGCCCAATTCCTGATAAACAGGGTAAGAGAAGTTTGTATAGATACCCTGTTTGTCGTTGAATTTGAAATTGACGCCAGGTGACAGGTAGACCACATCGCCGCCGCTGTTTTTCTTGACCTCATCGTTCTCAATATCCTGATCGAAGAAGATGCCATTGAGTTCGATCACCGGAACAACCGAGCTGTGGTGAGCAAAACTCGCCGCCACATCAAGCTGCCAGGAGCTCCCTGGACGGAACTCCTTGGCGCCCTCGGTGCTAAAACGGTATATCGCATCCGCGTCGACGGCAACCTTTTCCGTCAGGTGACCGCTGAAGGCGATACCGCCCTGAAAGGTGATGGCACCACTTCCTGGCTGGTTGTGCGTACCGATAATTTCGCCGTTGTCGGTTCTGTTAGTAATTTTACCGGTGGGTAGAATGACGCCGAAAACAGAAGCCCACTGATTATCGCCATCATTAAAAAAACGGTAGCGGCCTGTTACCAGCATATCGCCAAATCCCGGGGACTCATTGGTGGGAGAGATACAGTTAGCAGTACTTGGGTCGCCTTTAACGGCAGGTGTGGCATCAAAACAGTTGTTGGCGAATTGGTCGCCGTTATCTTTAAAACCCTTGAAATTGTTGTATTGTAACATCAGGTTGATATCCATATCTTCATTGACCGGAAAGCCAAACGAAAGAAAATAGGCGTCCTCACTCGAGTGCATGTGAACATCTTCGCCATCAGCCTTGAAATCGATCATCTGCTGATCGGTGAAAGTCTCATAGCGGCGCGCATCCCAGCGCAGGCCGATCACCTTTTCCTCCAGGATGGCCGCACCCACGGTATTGACACTGCCCGAGCCACCCCCTCTAAGTGACTCGCCGTGTGCAAACACGGTTGTTGACGCCATAAGCAAGACGGCACCGCCGAGGATAGCACCGCCTGCTCGTTGAGCGAATACTTTTTCTCTATTGTCGTTCCTTGATCGACACAGAGTATTCGACTTTGCAACTAGATAGCTGGTATTTAATGTTTTGTCAGATTTCATTTTTCTTCCTCTGTTGTTGGATAGGTTAGTGGTTCTTCGTGTTGATGATTATCGTCGTGTTCGTGCCGATGGCAGTGCTCCACCGTTTCGTGGGTATGTTCGTGGCAATGCTCACCCACGACTTCCTCATAGCGATGATGGGTATGATGACCGTCATCATGCGATGAGCATGGGTGTGGATCACCCTACGGTGAACATGCCGGCTGATCGTGGACTTGCTCCGTCCCAAGCTCTGCCCGATCGCCTCCAGCGTGTATCCCTCCTTGCGCAGCTCGTATATCTGGCATTGTTCTTCTTCGGTGCTATGCGTATAGCTCATCCTGGCAACTTCGATTGGCGTCAAAGAGGCCGGGGGTTACCGCATATCACCGCCTCATTGTCTCTGGTTAGTCAAAGTTGCACTTCAGACTTGAATCCGCCGCTGGTTTATTTTGTAGCTGACTGCTGTTTTCAAACATCTCTTCATCCTTCTTCGTAATCACTGCTGTAAATCCAATCAATCAAAAACCACAATCAATATGTAGTAATATGCCTTGGTGTAGCACATATGTTTTTATCGTAACACTATTGGTGTTACGTTTTCAACATAAATGACACCATTTTGATGGGCCGCTAGTGGCAATTTGTTGGCGAACATCCAGCCTAGTTGTTGATCCTCAAAAGAGCGGAAACAGCGACGGGCACGCAACACATCGGGGCATAAAAGGGGCATAAAAAGGTTTTCATAGCGGATATCCACATAAATTCGGCCAATCCATCCCGGTTTTAGATAACAAGGGACGGCGGGGCGCTTAACTTGATATACAAATCCGTATTGCGCCACCAGATGGCGCTTGCTAACAGGGATGTATCGGTTATGTGCGGCACTATCTTGACCCGGCGTTGCCGCGCCCGCCCGTGACTCACGCATCATCAAGGGGTGACGCAGATGATGAATCCCGGGATAGAGAGGATGGCAGTGCCCAGGTGAATCGCCTTGCCCCCCTCCTACCCTTGCGGTTCCCAGGTACGCCAGGCCTGCAACAGCGGGAAATAGAGCCCCAGCCGGATGGGACGCTCGTCCTGCAGGCGGATCAGGCCTGCATAACGTTCCAGCTGCTGTTGATAGCGCAGCTGTTCGCTGTCGAGAAATGTGTCCACATCACCGCCTTCATGGCCGCCGGTCTTGTAGTCGATGATCCAGCGGGTGCCGTTCTCGTCGACAAAGGTGCGGTCGATCACCACGCGCAGAACGCGATCCTCTATCACGCCGCTGAGCGCCAGCTCACAGGCGCTGTCCCGGTGGCGCTCATTGAGTATCCAGCGCCCCCGCTCGTCCCGCAGAGTCTGCCGCAGGCTTTGCTCGACCCGTGTCGCAGCGGCTTCCACTTCGTCGCTCATCACGCCGAGGCGCAACAGGGCGCTGCGATAATAGTTGCGCTGGGAGACAATGCGTCGTTCGTCCCAATACTGCAATCCCTGCTGGGCGATGCGTTGCAGCAGTTCGTGCACCACCGTGCCCACATGGCGCGCGGTTTCGCCGGCCCAGCTGAATTCCAGCGCCGTCTCTTGTTCGAACATTGTTGTCTCATCACCCCATTCCAGCGAAACCGCCGGCACAGGCGGCCGCCATTGCAGCTCCAGGCGTTTCAAGGTTGCGTCTGCGGCGAAAGCGCCATCGAATTCTGTCGCGCCGGACTCTGCCGGCCGAACGCTCTCGTGCGCCCGTGAAAATTCTGGTTCGAGCATGGGCCACAACAGCTTCAGCAGGGAGCCGGACTGGGGTGGCCGCAGGGTTTCTTCGTTCGTTGTCGTGTGCCCCAACAAATGCAGGCGTCGGCGCGCCCGGGTGGCGGCCACATACAGCACGCGGCCGGTCTCGTATTCCTCCTTGCGTTTGTCGACGCTCTTCAGATAAGTGTAAATCGCATCATGCGCCGCGCCGGTGGCACGCAGCGGCGCCAGCAACAGTTCACCGTGCGCACCGCTGGACCAGCGTTCCAGCCACATCAACAAGGGGTTCTCATCGGGCGGCGCCTTGCGCCCCAGGCCGGGGACGATGACGGTATCGAATTCCAGCCCCTTGGACTTGTGGATGGTCATCAGTTGCAGCCGGTCGTCAGCCTCGATGTCGGGCAGGGCGAATAATCCGGCCAGGTGTTCATCCAGCAGTTGCAGCTCGTCCAGGCCGCCGGCACTATCCAGCTGCTGCAACAAAGCAAGAAACACTTCGGCGTCCTCCAGGTCGGTGGCGTTATCGACGCAGGCCGGACCGCCCAGCTGCAACCAGGCTGCCTCCACCCAGTGGCGCAGACCGTGACGGAACCTAGCCGTCATGGCCTGGACAAACACCTTGCGCAGGCGTGCCAGCCGTTGCTGTCCGTCTGTCGACAGCCGTCCGAGCAGCGCATCGTCCTGCAACTGCTGCCAGATCACCGCCTTGGGATCGGCCTGCGTCAGCCGTGCCAGATCGGCCAGTTCCAGACCGCACCACGGTGCCCGCAGCAGCGCCAGCCAGGCGAGGCGATCACCCGGATGCAACAGGGCACGGGTCAAGGCATAGAGGTCCTGCACCACCGGGCGGTGGCCGAGCTGTTCGATCTCGATGGCGCGATAGCGCAGCCCTGTGCGCTTCAGGGCGGCGACGATCTCCGCCAGGTGGCTGCGGGCGCGCACCAGCACGGCGACGGAGCCCTGCGGGTTCTCCCGTTGCGCCCGCTGGATCAGGCCGATGACCTGGTCGGCCTCGCCCACCGTGTCCTGCGCCAGCCAGGGATGTATCTGCACGGCATCACCGTCGTGGCCATGGAAGGCGACCGCTTGTGAATAGGCCACCGCCCCCACCGTCGCATCCTCCGAGGCAGGGAAGACATCGATAAAGGTCTGGTTGACCCAGTCCACCACGCCGGCCTGGGAGCGGAAGTTCACGCTCAGGGTTAGCGGCGTCAGCGCCACATCACCGATCCCTTCGCGTCGGGCGCGCAAATAGAGGCCCACCTCCGCCTCGCGGAAACGGTAGATGGACTGCATGGGATCGCCCACCAAAAACAGGGTGCGACCGTCGTCCGGCTGCCAACCGGCGGTGAGCCGTTTCAATAATTCGAATTGTCCGAAGGAGGTGTCCTGAAACTCATCCACCAAGAGGTGCTGGATGCGATAGTCCAGCGCCAGCGCCAGGTCGCTGGGGGCCTCTGCTTCGCCCAATGCGGCCAGGGCCGATTGCGCCATCTCGCTGAAGTCCACCTGACCGCGACTGCCGAACACCACCCGCAGATGGGCCGCCGCCACCAGCAGCAATTCGCACATGGCCTCCACCACCTGCCACTGTTCGTCGCTGTAACGCGGTGCCGGCAGATTGCGCAGATCATGCAGCATTTGCTGCAGGCCGAACTCTTCCGCCAGCAGATCGATCAGTTCCCGGATGTCGTCCTTTTTCTGTTTGAACAGCGCCTTTTCGGCTTTGTCCTTGGTGCCGCTGGGCGCGGGAAATCCCAGCTTGGCATCGAGGCGCTTGCGCCAGCCGCCCTCCTTGGCCAGCAACAGCTCACACAACCCCAGCCATTGCGGCAAGGCGTCGACACTGGCATGCGGCAACGCGGCCAGGCCGCGACAAGCGGCCAACACATGGTCGTCAGCGACATGTTGCGCGGCAAAGTCCACCACCTCCATCAAACTGGAGACCTGCATGGCGGGAAAGGCTTTACGACATTTTGTGAGAACATCCTCGATGGTATTGGCCAGCGCCGCCTCCAGCACGGTTCGCCACTGGGGTTCGCGCACGTTGACTAGGTGACGCAGCCACTGATCGCGCCGCGCCAGCATGCTCACCAGCAGCTGTTCAACAAGGCTGAGATTGTTGTCCAGATGGGCCAGCAGCTGCTCAATGGCCGGCGACCAGTCCTGCCCCTGCTCCAGGTCGGCCATGGTGGCGCGCGCCGCCTCCAGATACAGGGCGGTGGCATCATCGGCAATGGCGGGCTGGGCGCCGAACTTGGACAGCACCGGCAGTTGGCGTGTCAGCGCGGCACACAGGGCGTCGATGGTCTGGATGCGCAGCCGGGCCGGGTTGTGCAGTAAGCGCCAGCCTTTTTCATTGTCGCGCGCCAGTGCCGCGCGGGCCAATTCCCAGGTCTGCGCCAGATAGTCGTCGGCATCCTCCGCCAGCGGTTTGGTCGCCAGACGCAACGCCTGCAACAACCGCTCACGCATCTCGGCGGCGGCCTTGCGCGTGAAGCTGATGGCGACGATCTCCTCCGGCAGCTCCACCCGCGCCAGCAACACCAGAAAGCGCTGGGTAATGAGTCCGGTCTTGCCGGAGCCGGCCGGGGCCTGGACAATAAAAGAGTCTTTGGGATCCAGGGCTTGGCGGCGCTGCTCCAGGTCGACGACGGTCTTACTCATCGCGTTCACCACCAATCTCGTCCAGGCCGGCCTGACTGAGTTCATTGATGCGGCACAGCGGCCCCAGGTTGCAATAGGTGCAGGCCAGGCTATTCCGGGTATAGGCGTCCTTGGGGTAGACCTCGGCGCGGCCGCGGCGGAAATTTTCACCCAGACGGGTCAGTTCATTGCGCCATAAACCCTGTTGCACGTACCAGTCCACCTCGCCGGGCTTGATGTCCCTGGCGATACCCTGGTCGCGGCTCACCCCCTTCAAGGCCAACTCGCCGGGGCGCAGGGTGGCGAAGGCCAGTGCCGTGATTTCGTGTTCGCTGGTGACGGCATACAGCGGCAGCTGCGGTTCGTTGGGCCGCTCACCAAACCAGTCGTTGGTGCTGGTTCTGCCGGTCTTGTAGTCGATGATCATCTCGCCGCCTGACTCCAATCGGTCGATGCGGTCGGCCTTGATCTTCATGTTCAGCCCCGCCAGCGAGATACGGCGTTCCTGCTCCACCGCGGCCACCTCGAAGGGGGCCCGTTATCTCTCCAGTTCCAGCCAGGCGATAACCAGATTGATAAGCCGTCCTTTTTCCAGGACGGCGAAACGCTCGGTAAAGAGCTGCGGATACTGCTGCGCCTCGGCGTCGATCACCTGGGAAACGGTCTTTTCCACTATCGATTGCAGCACATCCTCGCCCAGGCGCTTGAGGGTCTGCCGGTCCTTGAGCTCCTGCCACAGCAACTCCATGACGCGGTGCACCAGGTTGCCGCGCTCGGCAGCGTCAAGACCCGGTCCCGGCACCTCCAAGCCTTCGGCGTTGAGACGATGACGGCCGAAGGCGCGAAAGGGACAGGCGGCCTGATCCTTGAAGAGGGCGGTACCACCGCGCACTTCCGTACCTAGCGGCAGTTCAGGCGCCTGCCAATCGCTGTATTGCTGCAATTGGCGCGATTCAAACAGTTGATCGCGAAAACGAGGCAATGCGTCTTCCAACCAGGGCGCCTGCGGTAACAAAGGATAGTCGGCGATTATGGGACTGGGACGCAGGTCACTGTCGCCTTCGCGGCAGGGATAGCTGACGATCACCTCGGGCGCGGCAGCGAACAGGCGCCGGCTTACCTGTTCGGCATAGGCCAGTTCGCGTTCGGCCGAGGCGTGGGGCATGTTCAAACGCCGCTGCAGTGCGATGGGCAGAAAGGGATGGGGCGCCGGGGCCGGCGGCCATACGCCGTCGTGCAACCCCATCACCCAACAGTGGCTGAACTGTACCCCGGCCGCCTCCAGCACGCCCAGCACCTGGATAGGCTCGTTCTTGCTCTGCGCCTGGAACAGGGCGTTGTTGGCCTGCTGGCGCAGCTGTTTGAGTGCTTCACTGTAAGTGAGGCTGGCCGTCACCTGACCCAAGGCGGCGAACCGGGCCAACAGTTTGTGCCAGACCTGAACGGTCTGGTAGGCCTCGCTGTCCAGGCCGCGGTCGCCGGGCCAGCCGGCCTGCTGCAGCAGCCGTTGAAAGCTACGCGCCCAGCCGCCCGGGGCCTGGCGCCGTGGCAGTTTGGCCACCATCTGTTGTAGGCGTTGCAGCAGCCGCTGCAGGCGCTCGCAACCACCGTAGTCGCTGCGGTGCAGCACCTGGTTCAGGCTCAGGCGCGCCTCACCGTGGCGTCGCAGCCGCGCATCGAGCCGGGCGCGTGCGGCCAGCTCCCGCTCGCCGCCGGCCAGCCAGGGCGATAGCAATACCCGGCTCCAATCGGCCAGTTGCGCCGGGGCGCGCAGCACACCCAACAGCGTCAATGCTGCATGGATCATGGGGAGCTGCGCCACAGCCTGCCCCAGCGAAATGTTGTAGGGTCGCCGGGGCCGCCGATTCAGATCGAGCACCGCATCGGGCAACAGTACTTCGTCGAAGATGCGCTCGATTTCCGCACGCCGGGCATCGAGGTCCGGGACCACCACTCCGATGAGCGCCGCCGCGCCCTGCTGCAACAGGTGGCGCAGCCACTGCGCCACCTGCCTGATCTCAGCCTGGCTGTCGCTGCAGGGTTGCACAAACACCTCGGCACGGTGCTGACCCAGCGCCACCTGCTCCACTACCGCCCCCTGGGCCTCTAGTGCCGTGCTCATGGCCTGGTGTTGCGGGGTCAGTTCGTCGAAGCCGAACAGCAGGAAATGGCCACTGACTTTTAGTTGATTATTACGGAGGACATCGATGAGTCGGCTGGGCATGCTGTCCTGATCCAGCCAGTTTTGTTGTTTGCAGCGCACCTGGAATGCCTTGGCCCATTGGTAAAAGGTCGCGCTGTCCACCTGCGTTTCGCCGGCAAGAATCCCGGGCGACTGCCGCCACTGCTGCAACAGCCGCCAGGCCTGCATGGCGGAGCGCGCCGTGGCCTGAGTGTTGAGCAGCGCATCACCGTAGGCGGATGAACGGATCACCGTCTCCCACAGCGCCAGTGACTGCTCCGCTGCCAGCAACTGCGGCACCCGGCCGGGCTGCTGAAACTCGGCCTCCTGCCATTGCCGCTGCAGCCAGGCGCTCCAGGGCAGGATCGTCGGCGTGGCCCAGCTGCTGTTTCCCTGACGCCGCTGCCTAGCCTCGTAATCCTTGTGCAAATGCAGTGCAAGACGGCTGTTGGCCGTCAAAACAGTGCAGCCGGCGGCAATCTTTTCCAACAATTGAGACACCTGTTGCTCCATTTCAGGGCGTAGTGACAGTTTACTGGAAAGTGGCTGGCTAACGTGGGAAAATTCCCGGCCAGTTCAACCCGCATGTCACTCAAGACACCATAAAATACAGGATTAAAAACGATGTCGTTATCTAAAGTCGGTCTGGCCGGATTGCTCACGCTACTGGCCCTCCTTCCCAGCTTCGCGCTCGCCGCCGGGGGCAGCGGCATCGCGCTGGACCTGACCGATTCCGCCTACGGCATCATCGCGCTGATCGTATTCGTGATCGCCTATGCCCTGGTAATCGGCGAGGAATTCCTCCATCTGCGCAAGTCCAAGCCGGTGATGGTGGCCGCCGGCATTATCTGGGCCCTGGTGGGCATTGCTTATGCGTCGCAGGGGGATCACGAGACCGCGGCGGCGGCATTGCGCCACAATCTGCTGGAATATGCCGAACTGATGCTGTTCCTGCTGGCCGCCATGACCTACATCAACACACTGGAAGAGCGCAATATGTTCTCCGCGCTGCGCGCCTGGCTGGTCTCCTCCGGCTTCTCGCTGCGCACCATTTTCTGGCTCACCGGCGGGCTGGCCTTCGCCATCTCGCCCGTCGCCGACAACCTGACCACCGCCCTGCTGATGGCCGCCGTCGCCATCACCGTCGGCGCCGGCAATATGCTTTTTGTCAGCGTGGCATGTATCAATATCGTGGTGGCGGCCAATGCCGGCGGCGCCTTCAGCCCCTTCGGCGACATCACCACCCTGATGGTATGGCAAAAGGGCATTGTTCAGTTCCACGAGTTCTTCGCCCTGGCCATACCCTCGCTGGTCAACTGGCTGGTGCCCGCCGCCCTCATGTCCTTCACCGTACCCAAGACGGCGCCGCAGGCCGAAAAAGAGGAAGTCAGCGTCAAGAAAGGCGGTTTCGTGGTTCTGGGGTTGTTCCTGTTGACCATTGCCATGGCGGTCAGCAGTCATAATTTCCTCCATCTGCCGCCGGTGCTGGGCATGATGACCGGCCTGGGGTTGCTGAAGATCTACGGCTATCGTTTGAAGAAGCATGACAAAAAACACCTGGCCACGGCCTCCGGCCCGGAAGTGGCCGGGATGCAGATGGATGACCTCGACGAGAAACTGCTGTGGTATTTCAAACCGCGCCACAAGCCCTTCGACATCTTCATCAGTATGAAGCGGGTGGAATGGGATACGCTGATGTTCTTCTATGGCGTCATTCTCTGCGTCGGCGGCCTGGGCACCATCGGCTATCTGGCCATGCTGTCGGAAAGCTTGTATATAGGGCTCGGTCCCACCTGGGCCAATATCCTGGTGGGCATCATCTCCGCCCTCGTCGACAATATTCCGGTGATGTTCGCCGTGCTCACCATGCAACCCGATATGTCACACGGCCAGTGGCTATTGGTCACCCTCACCGCCGGCGTGGGCGGTTCGTTGTTGTCGATCGGCTCGGCCGCCGGCGTGGCGCTGATGGGCCAGGCAAGGGGCATATACACCTTTTTTGCCCATCTGAAGTGGAGCTGGGCCATCGCCCTGGGCTATGCCGCCAGTATCTGGGCCCACTTTTTCATCAATGGGAATATGATCTAAACCTCGAGCTTGAAGGAGAGACCGGGCTGCAGATAGCTTTGTCCGGCCAGCGGGCCGTTGTGAGGGAACTGTCGCAGCTCGGCCAGCACCTGCACCAGTCTCTGATCACCCCGGACATAGCCATCGATTACCTGTTTCAATCTGAGATAGTGCTTCTTATCCAAGCCGGGGCAGTATTGAGCGGCAATGTGGCGCAACACCACCCCATGACGGCGCCGACTGGCCTGCCGGGCAATTTGACGCATATATTGAAGACCATAGGTCTCAAGATCGCCCTTTCGCAGCCTGCCCTCCAGTGTCGCCAGCCACTGTTCCAATCGACGCAGCCCCTCCGCGCCATGGGCCATCAGGCTCAGGCGCTCCTGTCGGTGGTATTCATTTAGCTGTGCCCGGCCGGGTTTCTGCGCAGCAAAGATGCGCCAGCGGCGGTAGGCTTCTACGCATTGGATAAAATTGAGCCGCTGTTCAGGAGATTCCAAGGCGCTCTCTTCCACCACCGGCAACAGCGGCAGGTGATGCATGATCCGGGCGGCAAACAGGCCCGCCCCCCTCTTCCAACCACCATCCTGTCTGCGCAGCGGCGTGCTGGAAACACCACAGCTGGGCGAGCGCGCCTTGAAGATATAGCCGTCGATGTTGACCAACTGTCGCGCCATCGAGCGCCCGAAGCGGTTCATTTCCCGGGTCACATCCAGCCCGGGATTATCCACGCCGACGGCCCTCAACCGGCCATTCGCCTCCACCACCTGGATCGGCGGACGTGGCACGCCCATGCCGATTTCCACCTCCGGACAGACGGGGATCAGCTCGACCCATTGCGCCAGTGTTTGCGCCACGAAACCATGCAATTTGTCAGCGCCGTCATAGCGCACCTTTTGCCCCATCAGGCAGGCACTCACCGCCAGGCGCAGATCTGTTTTTGGGTGTTGAGTTTGCCTAAGCTTGTGTGAAACACTCATTTGGTTCCGGCACCTCGCATAGTCACAATGCGCCCGTAGCTCCAGGATAAAGAAAAGGTTCAGTCAGGCCGAAAAGCTCCTTGTATGAAGCGATCCCTTTCCATCATCGTTTTAAGCTTTCTCGGCAGCCTGTTGCTACCGCTACATGCCGCCACGCCCACCTTATCAAGCCAGGCGACGCAACCACAACTGCAACAACGGGCCGATTTCATCGCCGCCCGCAACGCCCTGCGGCAGGACCAGCAGCAGCGTTTTGAACAGCTGGCTCAGCGGCTGCTGGATTATCCCCTCTATCCTTATCTGGAGTACTGGGATCTCAACCGCCGGCTGGGCACGGTATCCAGCGCCGAGATCGACGCTTTCCTCGAACGCCATCATGACCTCTACCTGGCCGATCGGCTGCAGCGTCGCTGGCTGGAAAGGCTGGCCCGACAGGGCCGTTGGGGACTGTTTCTGCAGTACCACGAGCGGGGCAACGATGCAGAGATGGAGTGTTATCAACGCCGCGCGCTCTATAAGACCGGCCACAAGTCCGCCGCCCTGGATGGCGTGGAAAGACTGTGGCTGGTAGGGCGATCACAGCCACGCGCCTGCGACCCGCTGTTCTCCGTCTGGCGCGAGGCCGGTCGCCTGACACCCGCACTGGCCTGGCAGCGCCTGGCTCTGGCCATGGATAACGGCCAGACCTACCTTGCACGCTATCTGGAACGTTTTCTCGATCCGCAACAGCGCGAATGGTCCACCCTCTGGCGCGAGATTCACCGCCACCCGGAACGCATGATCGACCACCCCCGGCTGCAGCAGGATAGTCCGCTCGTCAGGACCCTGCTGGCCCACGGGGTACGTCGCATGGCGCGCAGCAATCCTACCCAGGCCGCCGAAACCTGGGACAAACTGGTGATGGAGTTTGCCTTCAGCGAGGCGGATTTCAACACCACCGAAGCGTATGTCGCGCTCGCCTTGGCGCGCAAGCACGCGCCCGAGGCCATGCACTGGCTTGGCAGTATCAGCGTCGACAACGAAGACATCCGTGAATGGCGTATCCTCACCGCCATCAACCAGAACGACTGGGAAAACGTCATAGCCTGGTACCACCGGCTACCCACCGAGGAACAGCAATCGCTGCGCTGGCGCTACTGGCTGGCACGCGCCTACGAGCAGACCGGCAAACCCGGACGCGCGCAGCTCATCTACGCCGCAGTGGCTGGATCCCGGGATTACTACGGCTTTCTGGCCGCCGACCGCATCGATGCACCCTACGATTTCGGCGACCAGCCACTACACTTCAGTGCCGCCGAGCTGGCCGACATCGGGCGGCTGCCCGGCGTCATCCGTATGCGCGAATTCTATTTAATGGACGACACGCTCAATGCCCGCCGAGAGTGGTACGCCCTCATCCGGGAGATGAATCAAGAGGATATTCAAAAGGTCGCCAAGATCACTCATGACTGGGGCTGGCATGACCGCGCCATTCACAGCCTGGGGCAGGCGAGGTACTGGGATGACCTGGAAATCCGTTTCCCCCTCGCCCACCGCGACAACATCAGCGAGAACGCCAGCAAACAACAAGTCGACCCCTCCTGGGCCTATGCCGTGATTCGCCAGGAGAGCGCTTTCGCCCCGGACGCCCGCTCGCCCAAGGGCGCCATGGGCCTGATGCAGATCATGCCCAGCACAGGCCGCCTGATTGCGCGCGATCTCAACATTCGTCTCAAGAGCAAGGCGCAACTGCTGGACGTGGACACCAATATCCGTTTCGGCATCAGCTATCTGCGCAAGGTGATGAACCGCTTCGACGACAACACCGTACTGGCCACTGCCGCCTACAACGCCGGCAGTCAGCGGGTCAAGAGCTGGTTGCCCGATGACCGGCCGCTCGCGCCGGACCGTTGGATCTAGAATATTCCCTTCAGTGAAACACGAGATTATTTAAAACGCGTGCTGGCCTACAGCGCCATTTACGACGAACGCATGCAAAGGCCGGTGACGCCCCTGAAACAACGCATGCCCGCCATTCCCGCCTCTGCCGCAGCGTCTTTTTGACGCGAC
>JASBUE010000116.1 GCA_030148045.1 Candidatus Tenderia sp. | reverse complement strand
CCCGTACCTTCGGTTTTATGCGTGATATCGAGGCCCTGCGTGCCAACAATCTGGCCCTGGGCGGCAGTATGGAAAATGCCATCGTGGTGGACGACTACCGTATTCTCAATGATGACGGACTGCGTTATGAAGACGAATTCGTCAAACACAAGGTTCTCGATGCCATCGGCGACCTCTATCTGCTGGGCCGCAGTCTGATCGGGGCCTTCAGCGGCCACAAGTCCGGTCATGCCCTCAATAACCAGCTGCTCAGAGCCCTGAAGGCGCAGGAGGATGCCTGGGAGTTGGTCACCTTCGAAGACGGCGAGCAGGCGCCCATCTCGTTCATGCAGCCCTTGCTGGTGACTTGATGGCTGCAATTTAGACTTTAGTCGCACTTTTCCTTTACAATCGGCCATTAAGCAACTCATTGAATGGTCGATAAATAATTGTACGCAGTATCAGGCTTGATTGCGGCCGTGTTGTGACAACCGCCGGAGGGCGTTTTTGAGCTTGGGATCGACGGTGGTTTCGGCCAGCTCAGCCAGAAGCCGGGACGACTGCTGTGATAGCCGCGGCCGCCGCTGGCCGGCTGTTTTCGGTCGCTGTTGTTGAGCGACCGGCGCGACCTGGGTAATGACCGATTTTATTCTAAAATCAGGGTAGGCCTTGATGATTTTGGGATGCAGCAGGCGTAGGCGAGTGGCCCAAGCGGATGACGAGACAAGAATCACCAACCTGTCTCGGTCAAGCGCGGCGACGCTGCAATGTTGCGCCAGCGGCGTCGGTAGAAGTTGTTGCAGACGAGCGTTGAGCGTGCGCAGATTGTCGACGCGGCGCATGAGTTGTTGCAGTCCGGTGCTTGATCTGTCGGCTGCCAGGATTTTTTTGACTGAGGTCGGTGATTTCAAGGCTGACTTCCTGATCAACGAATGACTAAGGACAGAACTGAGCGGGCAAAATTATGGGTATCATTCTAATACCAAAAAGCTCGAAAGGCGTGGCTAAAAGGATCAGTCGCCGCGCCGCGTTTCTTATGATATCAGCCCTGCTGCTGGCCGTGCCCGCCGTCACCCTGTTCACCGGTTATTATTTCGGTTTGCATAACACCGCCGAGCACAAAGAGATGCTCTCGGCCGGATTGCGTGCCGAGCTGGAGCGGCAGCGCCAGGAACTGGAGTCCAGCAAGCAGCGGGCGCAGGAGAATATTAATGCCCTGACCCTGCGCCTGGCAGAGCTGCAATCGCGGGTGGTCCGGCTCGATGCCCTGGGTGAGCGCCTGACGGAGATGGCCCAGCTGGACAAGGGCGAATTCGATTTCCGAACGCCACCCGCCCAGGGTGGCCCGGCCGGCGCCGGCGAGGTGCTGGCCCAGGCGGAGCTGGATGATTTCATGGCTTCATTCCAGGGCTTGAGCAAGCAGCTGGATGATCGCGAACAACAACTTGCGGTGCTGGAGTCCATGCTGATGACGCGCAACCTGGAAGATGAAGTGTTTCCGGCGGGGTTTCCGGCCGAGAAGGGTTGGCTCTCCTCGTTCTTCGGTACCCGCACCGATCCGTTTACCGGGCGTCCGGCGCAGCATGATGGGGTGGATATCGCCGGTAAGCTGGGGGCCACGATCCTGGCCGTCGCCGCCGGCGTGGTGACCTGGTCCGGGGATCGCTACGGTTACGGCACCATGGTCGAGATCAATCACGGCAACGGTTATGTCACCCGCTACGCCCACAACAGCGAGAATCTGGTCGAAGTGGGGGATACGGTCAAAAAAGGCCAAGCGGTTGGCTTGATGGGGTCCAGCGGTCGCTCCACCGGTCCCCATGTCCATTTCGAGGTTCTGCGTCACGGCCGGGTGGTCGATCCGATCAAATACGTGCGCGGTGCCCGTCGCTAGGGCGACGGAACTGCTTTTCCCCAAAATCATCTAGGGCCTGTTAACACTAATTTCGGAGCAGCGTTGCTGCCCCAGAACGGGCCAGGCAATACTCACAGAGCACAAGGGCGCGAGGAGTGTAGTTTGGTTATTCCAAATGAGCGAGAGCCTGCCCCGCGAGCGGAGCGAGTGCTTTGGGTACGAGCAACGCCGCATGGCCCGTTCTGGG
>JASBUE010000096.1 GCA_030148045.1 Candidatus Tenderia sp. | reverse complement strand
CCCAGACTGACCCTGAGTGACCCGGTCTTGGCGGGTGCCTTAATGAGGCCCTGCTGCAGAACCGCCGACCAGAAAGCATCACCGGACTTACCGCCTTTGACCGATGCAGGCATCCGCTCCAAGGCGGCACGCAGGTAAGCGTAATAGTCGTCGTAATCGGCGTAGCCCTCGACCTGATGATGCTTGAGCATGGCCAGCAACAGATCGCCCAGCGCCATGGTCGTGGGACTCAGCTGTTTCATCAGCGGCTGCGCCATGCTGATGGCGGCGTCCCTGGGCTGATACGGGGCCACCACTGTGGCCCACTCTTCATAAGGCGATGAGAGCGGCAACACCAGGTCGGCCGCCATGCTCGTCTCATCGGGGAACATGGACAAGGCGACCTTGAACGGCACCTTGGCCAGCTTGTCCGCCATAGCCAGATGCGCCGGCGCGCTGTAGACCGGATTGGCGCCAAGGAAAAAGACCACGTCATACTTACCGGCATCCACCGCCTTGGCGAAATCCACCAGGGCACGGCTGTTGCCGCGCTTGGCCTTCAAATCCTCAAAGGCCATGCTGTTGGAGGGCTCGATGGTCTTGCCGACATTGCCCAGCAATACATTCAACATCATCGCCGCCATGGCGTTCTGGTAGCCGTTGACATGGTTATGGGCCGACTCGCCCGACAGCACCAGGCTGGGACTGTGATTGATCAGGTGGTTGGCGATGCGCACCAGGGTGTCACCGCCCACACCGGTGATTTCAGTCACCTTATTGACGTCGTACTTGGCGATTTCATCCAAGGCCGTTTGCGGCAGCCTGTCGCCCTTAACCTGACCCTTGGTCAGCAGCACGTTGGCGACACCCAGCGCCAACACACCTTCCGTGCCAGGGCGGGCCGCCACCCACAGATCGGCGTTACCGCCGGTCAGGGTCATCTTCGGCTCGACCTGGATCAGCACACCGCGGTCACCGCTGCGGAACTTGACGTACTCACGGGAAAAGTGCACCGGCGACAGCCAGGTGCCGAGAAAATCGGCGCCGAATGAGAGAATGGACTTGGCCTTGTCGAGACGATAGGCCGGCATGGGATCGCCCAACACCGCCTCGTTCACCGCTTCGCCCACGGCGTTATTGACGGTCTCGTAAACATAGTGCTCTTTACTGCCCCAGGCCTCATTCAGGGCATCCAGCAGCTTTGACTGGTGGCCGCTGATCGTTCCGGTGAACCAGGCACTGCGACCCGCACCCACGCCGGAGACCTTGTCGCCCATCAACTGCCAGGCCTCCTCCCAGCCTATGGGCGTCAGCGCCCCGCCCTTGCGCGCCATGGGCTGGGTGATGCGATCTGGATTGTAATGACTCTGCACGCTGGCCTGCCCCATCTGGCACAGCCCCCGGCCGTTCATGGCAGCGGGGTTGCCCTCCAGCTTCAGCAAGCGGCCTTCACGCACCCGTCCGTGCACACCACAGCCCGAATGACATTGCTGACATGTAGAAGCAAACCAGACACCGATACCCGGTATCGCATACTCTTCCGGTGCCAGGTAGGAGACAACTTTTTCCTTACCCTCTTCGAGAGTAATGGTCGTCGGCATGTCGCAACCACTCAGGGTTGCGGCACAAACGCCACCGAGCCCCATAAATTTCAGGAAGTCTCTGCGGTTGATATCGTTACCACTCATAACAAATCATCCGTTATTTAGTTAAAAAATGACGGCCGGATCCCAGCGCCCAGCCCACCCAGGTTACTTGTGGCACTTCCAGCAGTCGGAAGGACCGTCGTTAGCTTCGTGGCAGCGCACACAAAAGCCCATGTTCAGCGGCTTGACCTTGCGCGCCACAGTCATCTTCTTGACATCACCGTGACAGAAGGCACACACCTCGGAGACGTTCTCCACCTCCATACCCTCGTTATTGAAGACAAAACGCTGCAGATGCTTTTCATGAGTGAAATGCACAAAATCCGGCACATCATGGACCTTGTTCCATTCCGGCGGCTCGTTCTTTTCCCAATATTCGGTCAGCTTCTGAATACGCGGCTTGTCGGTGGCGATCACGGAATGACACCCCATGCACTTACTGGTAGGAGGAATTCCCGCCACCTTGCTGCGGCGCGCATAGGTGTGACAGTACATGCAGTTGATGCCATTGATATCGGCATGGATATCATGGGGAAACTCGATGGGTTGCGGCACATACTCGCCGTCATGAGTCCCCTTGGGTGGCTTGGCATTCGGCACTTCCGCCTGCGCGGCATTGGCAAAAAACACGGCCGCCAGCATCGCGAAAACCATGGCAAGGCCCTTGTTGACATGCGCATGGCCAAGCTTTTTCTCGCGCCCTATAGAGAGAAATTTTTCACTCACAAACATCTCAGTCCTCGATCCGTTGTAGATCCCACGTAGGCTTCAATTTAAAGAAAACACACCAGCGCCAAACCCCAGACTAAGAAACAGCCAACAAGTGGACGAACCACCCGGCCTGTTATGGGTTCAACAATATAAATCTATAAACTGACTTGACTATCCCCAATGTATTCCGACGGAAAGGCTATTCTGCTGCTGTTGTTGTTTTGCTGTGACTTGCGTCAGACGGCGTGCCCCCCTCTCCAATTTCACAGCCTACCACAGAATACCGCCCTAATTTCCCATAACCGGGCATTAAGCTCCTGTTTTATTTGTTGTGGCCATTTTTTTGCATTTATCCCCATCCATTGCCGGGTTATGTTCGGCCATCTTTAGCGAGCGTAACGGCATCCTAGAACACTTTCATTCTCAATGTCAACGCTAAACACTCAAGTTTTCCGCCACCCTGAAAATCAAACTATCATGGTATCAATCGCGCCAAAAAGTTGTACAAAACTTTCTCTTTTGGCGGTCTCGACCAGACTTGCAACAGCTTCTCCGCGAGAAATTCAAACCGGGTTATCGATATCGATAAACTGGTGCGTCAAGCCAAATTGCCGCGCCAGCAACTCACCCAAGGCCTGGACACCGTAACGTTCCGTGGCATGATGGCCGGCCGACACATAATGGATCCCGGCCTCTCTGGCAAAGTGGGTGGTCTGCTCAGACATTTCACCGCTGATATAGGCCTGCACTCCCAAGCCCGGCGTCGCCTCGATATAGCCTTGCGCCGCCCCCGTGCACCAGGCGACCCGTTCGATTTGCTCGTCACCCTCACCCAGATGGATCGCCTGCCGTCCCAGCCTCGCGCTGATATGCTGAACCAGTTCGGCGCTCGTCATCGCTCGCGGCAGGCGCCCGACCATGCCGAGTTCGTCACGCCCGAAACGCCCTTCCACCTCAAGCCCCAAGCGACGCGCGAGCTGGGCATTGTTGCCGATATCAGGATGGGCATCCAAGGGTAGATGATAGGCCAGCAAACTCATGTCGGCCGCCAGTAGGCGTGCAATGCGGCGACGTTTGATGCCGGTAATCCGCGCCGACTCGCCTTTCCAGAAAAAGCCATGATGTACCAGCAACAGATCCGCTTTACTCTCGACCGCCGCCTCGATCAATGCCTGACTGGCCGTGACGCCCGAGACAATCTTGCCCACCTGCGCCGCACCTTCCACCTGCAGGCCGTTGGGCGCATAGTCATGGAACGCATCCACATCCAGCAGTTGATCGCAAAATTTTACCACCTCGGCCAATTGAACCATGCACACGCCCCATGCTTTACGTTAAGATTGATTTTTCTCAACTTACTTAAGATCCGTCCGCCAATGCAAGCACGAAAACTGCTCTCTTTCGCAACCGAGGCAATCACCGCCGGCCTGGCCTTTGCTTTCGTACTCCTGCTGCTGTTCAAGCCCGAGGCATTCGAGAGCAGACCAACGGTTGAATTTGTTGAAGCCCCTGCACCGGCACGCCAAGCGATTGAAGGCGGCATGGCCTCATATGCGCAGGCGGTGGAGATCGCCGCGCCCGCCGTGGTCAACGTCTACACCCGCAAGGTGGTGACTCAGCGACTTAACCCCCTGTTCGAGGACCCGCTCTTCCGACGCTTTTTCGGTGACCGCATTCCCGCACCGCGACAGCGCCTCGAAAACAGCCTGGGCTCGGGCGTCATCGTCAACGGCCAGGGATTTATACTCACCAACAACCATGTCATCCAGGGCGCCGATGAAATCGAAGTAGCGCTGCACGACGGCCGCACGGCCGCCGCCGCCATCGTCGGCGCCGACCCTGAGAGCGATCTGGCAGTACTCAAAATCGATATCACCGATGCCCCGGCCATCACCTTCGGCCAGTCCGAGGCGCTGCGTGTCGGCGACGTGGTACTCGCCATCGGCAATCCCTTCGGCGTCGGCCAGACCGTCACCAGCGGCATCGTCAGCGCTACCGGGCGCTCCCAACTCGGGCTCAGCACCTTCGAGAATTTCATCCAGACCGATGCCGCCATCAATCCCGGCAACTCCGGCGGTGCGCTGATCAATACCGCCGGCCAGCTGATCGGCATCAACACCGCCATCTTCTCCCGCTCCGGCGGTTCGCAGGGCATCGGCTTCGCCATCCCCGTCAGCCTGGTCAAGGGGGTGATGAAACAGATTATCGAGCACGGTCGGCCGCTGCGTGGCTGGCTCGGCGTGGAAGTGCATGACCTGAGCAACACCCTGGCCGAATCCTTCGGCCTCGGTGATGTCAGCGGGGCGCTCATCGCCGGCATCCAGCCCGGCGGGCCGGCTGCCGACGCCGGGCTGCAACCGGGTGATGTGATCATCCATGTCAATGAGGAAGCAGTCACCGGCAGCCGCTCGCTGATGAACATCATCGCCAGCAACGCGCCGGGGACGGTATTGAAACTGAAAATATTGCGCCAGGGGCAACCGCAAGAACTGGAGGTGGTCATCGGCGAACGGCCACAACCGCGACTGGAACAGGGTTAGGAAAATAAACTAACCCTCTCTACTACCCTCCTCCTCAGCCGCCTCGCGCTCCGCCTGTTGCTTGGCCACCATGCGTGACAGCACCACACCGACCTCGAATAACAGCCACATGGGGATCGCCAGCAGGGTCTGTGAGATCATGTCCGGCGGCGTGAACAACATCCCCGCCACGAAGGCCGACACGATCACATAGGGGCGCTTGCTCACCAGTTGCTCGGGGGTGGTGACACCGGCCCAGACCAGCACGATGGTGACGATGGGCACCTCAAAGGCCAGACCAAACGCAAAGAAGATTTTCAGGACGAAATCGAGATACTTGCTGATGTCCGTCATCACCGCCACACCCTCCGGCGCGACACTGAGAAAGAATCCGAAGATCAGCGGAAAGACGACGTAGTAGGCGAACACCACCCCACCATAAAACAGACCGGTACTGCCCACCAGCAGGGGCAGCACCATCCTACGTTCATGGGCATACAGACCTGGCGCAACAAAGGCCCAGAAGTGATATAGGATCACTGGCATACCGAGAAAAATGGCCAGCACCAGGGCAAATTTGAAGGGCGTCAGAAAGGGCGAGGCCACTTCCGTGGCGATCATGCTGGTGCCCTGCGGCATATGCGCCAGCAAGGGTGTGGCCAGCAGGGCGTAGAGATCATTGGCGAAAAAGGCCAACGGCAGAAAGATAACCCCGATGGACAGGAATATGCGCAACAACCGCGAGCGCAATTCAATCAAGTGGCCGATCAGGCCCTGCTGCTCCTGATCGCGGTTGCGCGTCGAGCGGGTGTTAAGTCTGTCGCTGATCACTGACCGGCTGCGGCGACTCTTGGTCGGTCTCGGCTTGGCTGAGTTCATCTACTTTTTCGACCCTGCTGGGTTCTTCAGCCGGCTTGCCCTGCACGGGCACGGTCGCGGCGTTCTTTTCGATTATTTCGTGGAGCCGGGCAATCTCCGCCTCTTTCTCCATCAGCTGCTTGATTTCATTGGCCTTGTCGATCTCGTAATCCAGGTCCGATTTGACCGAACTGAGAAAGGCGCGCATTTTACCCAGGCCGCGGCCGATGTTGCGCACCAGACCGGGAAACTCATTAGGACCGACCACCAGCAAGGCCACCACGGCGATCAGCACGATTTCCAGGAAGCCGATGTCGAACATGGCAAATCAGGCCCGGATCAAACCTTTTTCTCGTCATGCTTGCTGGCCTCGCTGTCGATCACCCGACCCTCGGTGGCATCGGTCTTATCCAGCCTCGCCGGCTCTTCCTTGGGCTTGTCTTCGTCTTTTTCCGCATCGCTCATGGCGCCGCGAAAACCTTTCACCGCACTGCCCAGATCGGAACCCAGACCACGCAGTTTCTTGCTGCCAAACAGCAACAAAACGATCACCAGAACGATCAACAACTGCCAGATACTTATGCCACCAAATCCCATCGCTATTCTCCATTCTCCAAAGTCGTGCCGCGCGGAAAAACTATTTATTTTGGCCCCGCGCCGCCTTTTCTTCAATACCGGAAATACCGAAGCGGCGCGCTAGCTCATTCAGCACATCGTCCGGCGTCAAGCCCTGCTGCGCCAACAGCACCAGGGTGTGAAACCACAAATCGGCGATCTCGTAGACCAGCTTGTTGCGCTCACCGTCCTTGGCCGCCATCACCGTCTCGGTGGCCTCTTCGCCCACCTTTTTCAAAATGGCATCCAGACCCTTGGCATACAGAGCGGCGACATAAGAACTGTCTGCAGCCGCGCCCTTACGTGACTCCAGTACCTCGGCCAACTTCTGCAATATCTCAGCGGATTCCATCAGTGCCTCACTTACTCGCATAGATCTCGGCCGGGTCCTTGAGCACCGGCTCCACCGTCCGCCATGCACCGTCTTCGAAGCGGCGAAAAAAACAGCTCTTACGGCCAGTATGACAAGCGATACCACCCTGCTGTTCAATCTCCAACAGGATGACATCCGCATCACAATCAAGGATTATGCTGATCACCCGCTGCCGATGACCAGAGCTCTCCCCCTTGCGCCACAACTGCTGACGCGAGCGCGACCAGTAGACCGCGTAGCCGCCGGCGTCGGTCTCGGCCAGGGCCGCGCGATTCATCCAGGCAAACATCAGCACCCGGCCCGTGCCGGTCTCCTGGGCGATCACCGGCACCAGGCCGTCAGCCGTCCATTCAATTTCATCCAGCCAAGCGTCGCTCACAAGCGCACCTCGATGCCGCGCCCGGCCATGCATTCCTTGGCCTGCTGCACGGTATATTCACCGAAGTGGAAGATGCTGGCCGCCAGCACCGCATCGGCCTTGCCCTGCTGCACGCCGTCGGCCAGGTGCTCCAGGTTGCCCACACCGCCGGAGGCGATCACCGGCACCGTCACCGCCTCGCACACGGCGCGGGTCAAAGCAAGATCAAAACCGTCACGGGTACCGTCGCGGTCCATGCTAGTGAGCAGAATCTCGCCGGCGCCGTATTCCACCATCTTCTTGGCCCATTCGACGGCGTCGATACCGGTGGGCGTGCGCCCGCCGTGGGTGAAGATTTCCCACCTGAGGGGATCCTGGCTCACCTGCTTGGCGTCGATGGCCACCACGATGCACTGGGAGCCGAAGGACTCGGCCGCCTCGCGCACGAATTCGGGCCGCTGGACGGCGGCGGTGTTGATGGCGACCTTGTCGGCGCCGGCATTGAGCATGCGGCGGATGTCGGCCTTTTCACGGATGCCGCCGCCGACGGTGAGGGGGATAAACACTTCGGAGGCCACCTGCTCCACCACGTGGACCATAGTGTCGCGCTCCTCGTGACTGGCGGTGATGTCGAGGAACACCAGCTCATCGGCACCTTCCAGATTGTAGCGCTTGGCCACCTCCACCGGATCGCCGGCGTCACGGATACCGACGAACCGCACCCCTTTGACGACGCGGCCGGCGTCCACATCCAGGAAGGGGATGATGCGTTTGGCCAACCCCACTACGCCTCCGCCACTAGCGTGTTGGCCTCGGCCAGGTCGATGCTCCCTTCATAGAGGGCCCGGCCGAGGATCGCCCCCATGATGCCGTCCTCCTCGGCGGCCTGCAGGGCACGAATGTCATCCATATTGGTGACACCGCCCGAGGCGATGACGGGAATGGTGATGGAGCGGGCCAATTTTCGTGTCGCCTCCACATTTACCCCCTGCATCATGCCATCGCGACTGATGTCGGTATAGACGATGGCCTCCACGCCGTCGCGCTCGAAATGTTGGGCCAGGTCGACGACATCGTGGTTGGAGAGTTTGGACCAGCCGTCGATGGCCACCTTGCCGTCCTTGGCATCCAGGCCGACGATGATATGGCCGGGAAACTCGGCGCAGACGTCGCCGACGAAGTGCGGCGCGCTGACCGCCTTGGTGCCGATGATGACGTATTGCACCCCGGCCGCCAGATAGGTGTCGATGGTCTCCTCGTCGCGGATACCGCCGCCCACCTGGATCGGCAGTTCGGGAAAGGCGGCGGCGATTTCGCGGATCACCGTCGCGTTGACCGGCTTGCCGGCGAAGGCGCCGTCCAGGTCTACCAGGTGCAGGCGTCTGGCGCCCGCCTCGACCCAGCGGCCGGCCATGGCCACCGGGTCATCGGAAAACACGGTATCCTCTTCCATACGCCCCTGGCGCAGGCGCACACATCTGCCCTGTTTCAGGTCAATTGCGGGTATTAACAGCATGATAGCGCTCCCAACGTATCACTGATTCGATTATAGACAGCCGTCCCACGCGGCAAAGTTACGCAGCAGGGTCAAGCCCGCCCGCTGGCTCTTTTCCGGGTGAAACTGCACGGCGAATACATTACCTTTGGCAAGCGCCGAGGCAAAGTCGAGCCCATAGTGTGTCATGCCGGCGGCATCGGCCGCGTGCGCCGGCCGGACATAATAACTGTGGACGAAATAGAAACGTTCCTCTTGGGGGATATCGCGCCACAAGGGATGCGCGCCGGTGTGATGCACCTGGTTCCAGCCCATGTGCGGCACCTTGAGCGGCTCACCGCTGTGCCGGTCGATCTGAGCGGCGCTGAAGTGCAACACCTGACCCGGGATGATGCCCAGCGCCTCGGTGCCGTTGTTTTCCTCACTCCAGTCGAGCAGGGCCTGCATGCCCAGACAGATGCCCAGCAACGGTTTGCCCGAAGCGGCCACCTCCCGGATCACCCGGTCCAGCCGCAGACGCCGCAGCTCGGCCATGCAGTCACGCAGGGCGCCGACACCGGGGAATACCACGCGCCCGGCCGCGCGGATGGCGTCGGCGTCCGCCGTGACGACAATGTTCGCGGCCGGAGCCACGTGCTCCAGCGCCTTGGAGACGGAGCGCAGGTTACCCATCCCGTAATCGATTACTGCAATAGCGGTCATGATGATTTCAGTTCAAAGGGCTGACTCGGAACCTGTTACAGCGCCCCCTTGGTCGAGGGAATGACCCCCTGCATGCGCGCATCCGGCTCCAGCGCCATACGCAGCGCCCGGCCGAAGGCCTTGAAGACGGTCTCGGCGATGTGGTGCGAATTGCGCCCACGCAGCGCGTCCACGTGCAGGGTCACCTGGGCGTGATTGACGAACCCCTGAAAGAATTCGTAGAACAGCTCGGTCTCGAAAGCGCCGATGGCGGCACGGGGAAAGTCTACATTAAACTCCAGCCCGGGGCGCCCGGAGAAATCCAGCACCACCCGGGACAAGGCCTCGTCCAGCGGCACGTAGGCGTGGCCGTAGCGGCGAATGCCCTTCTTGTCGCCCAGCGCCTGGGCGAAGGCCTGGCCGATGGCGATACCGATGTCCTCCACCGTGTGGTGGGCATCGATGTGCAGATCACCCGTGGCCGTGACCGCCAGATCGATCATGCCGTGACGGGCCACCTGATCCAGCATGTGCTCGAGAAAGGGCACGCCGGTATCGAAATCGCCTTTGCCTTCACCGTCCAGGTTGACCGCCACCTGGATCCGGGTCTCCAGGGTGTCGCGCGACACCGAGGCCTTACGTTCAGCCATGTGCATACATCTCCACGCGCGGGCCTTGCGCACCCGCCAACAAACTTAGATTGATTTCAGCCAGATAGAAACCGTCAGGATACCCGCAAATGCGCACAGTTTGAAGTGAGACCGCTTACACGGACGAGGTCAGGGCCGACAGGAAGGCCACATTCTCGCTCGGCTTGCCGATGGTGACCCGCAGACAGTCGCGCAGCAGCGGACTGCTGTCGCCGAGGTTCTTGAGCAAGATCCCCTTCTGGCGCAACTTGGCGTCCATCGCCTCGCCCCGACCCTTTGCCACGCGAAACAGGACGAAGTTGGTCTCGGAGGGAAACACCTCCACCCCCTCAAGGCGGCGGATATTTTCCACCACCCAGATGCGGTCGCGGCGAATCTGCTCCACCTGTTCCAGAAAGACATCGTAATAGTTGAGCGCAAACTCCACGGTGAACTGGGTCAGGGCATTGATATTGAAGGGCAGGCGCAGCTTTTCGATCTGGCTGATCCACTTGCCGTGCCCCACCAGGTAACCCAGGCGCAGCCCCGCCAACCCCATCTTGGAGAGCGAGCGCATGATCAACAGATTATCGTGGCGCTGCAGCCGTTCCATCATGGTGACGCCGGAATAGGCCAGATAGGACTCGTCCACCACCACCAGGCCGTGGCTGGCCTCGGCGAGCTGCACGATCGCCTCCTCGGCATGCAGATTGCCGGTGGGGTTGTTGGGATAGGCCAGATAGATTACCGCCGGCTGGTGCTTCTCCAGCGCCGCCAGCATGGCCGGCATATCCAACGAGAAATCCTCCGCTCGCAGCGGTACGCCGACGAACTCCATCCCTACATAGGCGGCAATCATCTGGAACATGGGACAGCTGGGCAGCGCCGCCATCACCTTGCGCCCCGGCCCCTTCAGGGCCAGGTTGATGATCTGGATCAGTTCGTCCGAACCGTTGCCGAGCATCAGCTCCAGGCCGGGCGGGATATCGAACACCTGACGCAGTGAGGCCTTGAGGTCGGTGGATTCCGGATCGGGATAACGGTTCAAAGCCACTCCCTGCAGCTCCTCCAGCCATTCGCCGCGCAGATAGGCGGGCCAGGGGTAGGGGCTCTCCATGGCGTCCATCTTGATCAGACCCCGGCTCGGCGGGACATGGTTGATCTGCGCGCTCTGCACATCGGGCCGGATCAGATGAATAATCTTCCCGTCTTTTTTTTCCACTGTCACCGATGTCATGTTGGTATTCTCAATAGTTTATAGCGTGATTTTTCACGAATATTAAGCATCATCACTATTTCTTAATGCGGTATTCCGCCGACCGGGCGTGGGCCGTCAGGCCCTCGCCGCGCGCCAGGGTGGCGGCGTGGCCGCCCAGGAAGGAGGCCCCGGCGGCCGAGCACATGATCAGGCTGGAGCGCTTCTGGAAATCATAGACCCCCAGCGGCGAAGAAAAGCGCGCCGTGCGCGAGGTGGGCAGCACGTGATTGGGACCGGCACAATAATCACCCACCGCCTCGGCGGTATAGCGCCCCATGAACACCGCCCCGGCGTGGCGGACACTTTCCAGCAGCTCGTCCGGATCCTCCACCGACAGTTCCAGATGCTCGGGGGCGATATAGTTGATCACCTTGGCGGCCTCGTCGAGATCCTGAACATGGACCAGGGCGCCGCGCGCCCCCAGCGACTGGCGGATGATCGCCTCGCGCTCCATCTGCGGCAACAACCTATCGATGCTGGCCTGCACCTTGTCCAGGAATTCGGCGTCGGGCGAGACCAGGATGGACTGGGCGTCCTCGTCGTGCTCGGCCTGTGAGAACAGGTCCATGGCCACCCAGTCGGGAGCGGTGGCGCCGTCGCAGACCACCAGGATCTCGGAGGGGCCGGCGATCATGTCGATGCCGACGGTGCCGAACACCATGCCCTTGGCGGTGGCGACATAAATATTGCCCGGGCCGACGATCTTGTCCACCTGGGGCACGCTGCCGGTGCCGTAGGCCAGCGCCGCCACCGCCTGGGCGCCGCCGACGTCGAAGGCCCGATCCACGCCGACGATGGCCGCCGCCGCCAGCACCATGTCATTGATCTCGCCGTCCGGGGTGGGCACCACCATGATGATCTCGCCCACGCCCGCCACCTTGGCGGGCACCGCGTTCATCAGCACCGAAGAGGGATAGCTGGCCTTGCCGCCGGGTACGTAGAGACCAACCCGGTCCAGCGGTGTTACCTTCTGGCCCAGCATGGTGCCGTCGGGCTCGGTGTAGGACCAGGACTCGGCACGCTGATACTCGTGATAGGCGAACAGCCGCTGGGTGGAAAATTCGAGCGCCTTGCGCTCTTCCACCGGGATGCGTTCCAGCGCCTCGTGCATGCGTTCCCGGGGGATCTCCAGTTCGTCCATGGACTCGACCGACATGCGATCGAAACGGTTGGTGTACTCCACCACAGCCGCATCGCCGCGGCGCCGCACCTCGGCCAGAATCTCCTTGACCGCGCCGGCCACCTGCTCGTCCGAGACGCTCTCCCAGGCCAGCAGCCGGTCCAGTTCCGACCAGAAGCCGCCATCCTGAGTCGTCAGCCGTTTTACGCTTAGCGAAGCCATGGGTGTCTCCTCGGGTTAGTCATTCAGTTATGCGGATCGGCTTTGGCCACAGTATCGGCCACAGCGTCGATAAAGCGTTTCACATCGGCGTGCTTCATCTTCATGGCGGCCTTGTTGACGATCAGGCGCGAGCTGATGTCGGCGATATGCTCCAGCGGTTTTAGGCCGTTGGCCCTCAGGGTGTTACCGGTATCGACCACGTCGACGATGCGGTCGGCCAGCCCCACCAGCGGCGCCAGCTCCATGGAGCCGTAGAGCTTGATGATCTCGGCCTGCTTGCCCTGGCTGGCGAAATAGCGGCGCGCCGAATTGACGTACTTGGTGGCCACGCGCAGGCCGTGGCTGGAATCCTGCGGCCCGTCCGCCGGCCCGGCCACCATCAGCCTGCAGCGCGCGATCTTCAAATCGAGCAGTTCATACAGGCCGTCGCCCTCGTACTCCATCAGCACGTCCTTGCCGGCGATGCCGATGTCGGCGGCGCCGTAATCCACATAAGTGGGCACGTCCGAGGCGCGGATCAGCACCAGTTTGACGTCGTCGCGGCTGGTGTCGAGGATCAGCTTGCGGCTGGTCTCCGGGTCGTCCTTGGGTACGATGCCGGCGCCCGCCAGCAGCGGCAGGGCATCCTTGAAGATGCGCCCCTTGGACACGGCGATGGTCAGGCTGTTACTCACGTTGCTTTATCCTTAGTCGGGTTTGCGGCGGATCTGCGCGCCCAATTGTTGCAGTTTCTCTTCGATACACTCGTAGCCGCGGTCGATGTGGTAGATGCGGTCCACCACCGTCTCGCCCTCGGCCACCAGGCCTGCCAATACCAGGCTGGCCGAGGCGCGCAGATCGGTGGCCATCACCGGCGCGCCCTGGAGTTTTTTCACCCCGTTGATCACCGCCATGTTGCCCTCGACGCGGATATTGGCGCCCATGCGCACCAGTTCCTGCACATGCATGTAACGGTTCTCGAACACGGTCTCGGTGATGGTGGCCGAGCCTTCCGCCACCGCGTTGAGGGCGGAAAACTGGGCCTGCATGTCGGTGGGGAAGGCCGGATAGGGCGCTGTGTGAATATCCACCGACTTGGCACGCCGGCCCTCCATGTCGAGCTCGATCCAGTCCTCGCCGGTGGTGACCTTGCCGCCGGCCTCCTGCAGCTTGCTCAAGACCGCGTCGAGCAGATCGGGGCGGGTATTCTTGACCTTGACCCGGCCGCGGCTGATGGCGGCACCGACCAGATAGGTACCGGTCTCGATGCGGTCGGGCAGGATGCTGTAGTCGCTGCCGCTCAGTTGCTCCACCCCTTCGATGGTGATGGTATCCGAGCCATGGCCGGTGATCCTGGCCCCCATACTGATCAGGAAGTTGGCCAGGTCCACCACCTCCGGCTCGCGCGCCGCATTCTCGATCACGGTGGTGCCCTCGGCCAGCGTGGCGGCCATGAGCAGGTTTTCAGTGCCGGTCACCGTCACCATGTCCATGAACAGACGCGTCCCCTTGAGACGCTTGGCGCGGGCGCGGATATAGCCGCCCTCCACCTCGATCTCGGCGCCCATGGCGCGCAGGCCGTTGATGTGCAGATTGACCGGCCGCGAGCCGATGGCGCAACCGCCGGGCAGTGAAACATCCGATTCGCCGTAGCGCGCCAGCATGGGCCCCAGCACCAGGATGGAGGCGCGCATCTTGCGTACGATGTCGTACGGCGCCTCGGTGGAGGTGAGCGTGCCGGTGCGCACCGTCATCACCCGGCCGAACTCGTCGGGCCGGCTGCCCTC
>JASBUE010000088.1 GCA_030148045.1 Candidatus Tenderia sp. | reverse complement strand
GCTGACATTTGCGGTGAATCATTTGGGGTATTTTCTAACCACAAACATGTTGCTAGACATGTTAAAAGATACGCCCGCATCTCGCACCATTGTGATTGCATCTGATCTTCATTTGCACGGTAATATTGATCCTAACAACCTCATGCACGAGCAAAACTATCATGGTTTCACAGCTTATTGTGATTCTAAGCTTGCCAATATTCTGTTTACATACAAATTAGCGAGCGATTTAAAAGGCTCCGATACAACCATCAATGCGCTACATCCAGGCGTGATCAAAACTAAATTTAGCATTGAGGATAGAAATTCGAATGGGGCTTTCCCAATGGGCCGAATGAGCCCTGAGGACGGTGCGAAAGCTCAAATATACCTGTGTACTTCCCAAGACGTTCAAGACGTATCTGGGAGATATTTCAACGAAATGCGTGTTGAAAAATCATCGCCAATGTCTTATGACGCAGAATTAGCTGATATGTTGTGGCAAAAAAGTTTAGAACTAACCCAGCCTTGCTTGAGTCCTCTACAGTAAAAATTTCGTATAACTACCAAAGCCTTGGGGTGAAACACTCACCCCAAGGCTTTGCGTTTAGGTAATCTCCTACAGCTCACTATTCTTGCCTATTAAAGTCGAAAACTCCATCGCACGAGCAACAACAATTCAGTAATATCGAAAATTACAAAATAACACTTTCTTTGTTTATCTCATGGGGGACTCACGACCTTTGGTAGCGAATGTTGCCATTGGGCGTCAGTGACAAGCGCTTTTCTGACACCGCCGGGCGACTGATGTAGCGGCACAGGCGTTCGAGCTTCTGGCGTTCATGAGCCCTGGCCGCCACGCCAGCATGCAGGCTGAAACCGGCTACCTTGCCTACCCCGTCATCCAATGACTCTTCGCAGGCCGGCAGGGTTTGTAAAGTGAACACCTTGCGTCCTGCCTGCGGCCCGACGGCAATGCGGTAGGTGATCGAATGTCCCAGCAATTGATTCATCGGGTCGTCGTCCACCGCATCCGAGGCCAGATAGCTGCTTTCGGCATCCCTTTCCAGTAACCCTTGGCGTTCCAGAAAACGGCCAACCCGGTGGGCGATGGTGTGCGCCAATCGGGTGAGTTCCTCGCTGGTCGGCGCCTTGACCCAACGGAACCGGGCTGTTCCATCCGGATGATCGACATACACGCCATCGAGGAACAGCATGTGGAAATGGATATTCAGGTTGAGTGCGGATCCGAACCGCTGGATCAGCGTCACCGCACCGGTGCGGGCCGTGGCGTAGGTCTGGCCTGCTTTCTTGATCAGGTGCGTGGCAATCACGCGGTAGACGATGCCCAGCACCCGGCCCATGATTGCCGGACGACTGGCGAACAGAAAGCGTAATTGATAGGGGAAACTCAGCACCCATTGCCGCATGTGGGCTGTTCGGGCAAGACTTCATCGACCAACAGCGCCGCGCTTTCGGCCATCCGTCGTGCACCGCAGCTGGGGCAGAAGCCGCGCCGCTTACAGCTGAAGGCGACCAGGTGCTCGGCATGGCAGGACTCGCAGCGCACCCGCAAAAAGCCATGTTCCAGACGGCCACATCGGAGGTAATCCTCAAACTCCTGCTCGACATATTCCGGTAAACCCCTGCCCTGTGCCGCCAGGTGCGCCTTGAACGCCGGGTAATACGCTTCGACAATCTGATAGAGAAGGGTTTGCTCGGGACGGTGACGCTGGTAACGTCCAGCATCCCTCTCCCGGGTGGCCGCCCTGGCCGCCGCCACTTGGGGCATGATCCGCGTCCTTGCAATATTGTGTTTTTATACAGCCTATCGCTTGGCTGCGAGATTTTGAAGCTTCAGCCGAGATGCCAGTTCCGGCTACTCCAACTCAATTATCAATGAGCCATTTTTACTATTTATTTTCAATCGCTTATTTATTGGCTGAGTGGTAATACCATGAAAAACACCATGCTCAGAACATTGTTACCCGGAATTGTCAAAAGGAGACAGCCCGGATTTTTGCATGGCCTGATGCGCCGGCGCAGACAGCTTCGCCATGCCGGTCGGCCAGCACGAGCGATCACTGCTGTCCCAGGAATAATGGAGTCTGGCTCGAATGGCATTAACCCGCATATTGCACAAAGACGGACACCCAGTGATGAAAATATCCACACTTGGCAAGGATCGGCGCCTGTTGAGACTATTGATTGCCTGGGCACCGTTTGTCCTGTTCGAGTTCAGACCATCCCTGGCGTTGCAATCCGCCAGTGCCCGGCTCAGGCCAGGGTATTGCCGCTCGGATCGAAAAGGTGCAGCCGGTCGGGTTCCGGTCGCAGATGCAGGATCTCGCCGCGGGAGATGGGGTGGTGTCCGGGGAGTACGGTGATCAGACGTGTTTGCGCTTCTGTCGTCCTGGCGAGTTCGGGCGCGTCGGGTGTGACGGTCTCCACCTCGCCATCCACATGGACGATGGTTTCATGGCCGAGTGATTCGGCGGCGTGCGCGGCGACGGTGAGGGTGCCGTGTCCGGCACTATCCGTCAGGGCGAGGTGTTCGGGACGGATACCGACCAGCAGTTCACGGCCTGTGTGATCGGCAAGGCCGTGGTGGCGTTCGATGACCGTCCTGGTCAGTGGCAGACGTTGACCGTCCAGCCTCAGGAAGCGTTCGTCGTCCTCCTGTTCCAGCGTGGCGCGCAGGATGTTCATGCCGGGGCTGCCGATGAAACCGGCGACGAAGATGTTGGCTGGGGAGGTATACAGCGCGTGCGGCGGGGCAACCTGCTGCAGCCTTCCCTTGCGCATTACCGCCACCCGCTGGCCCAGGGTCATCGCCTCAGTCTGGTCGTGGGTGACATAGAGGGTGGTGATGCCAAGGCGTGCCTGCAGGGCAGCGATGTCGGTGCGGATCTGTCCCCGCAGCTTGGCATCGAGGTTGGACAGGGGTTCATCCATGAGGAAGATGTCAGCATCGCGGATGATGGCGCGCCCCATGGCGACGCGCTGGCGCTGACCTCCGGAGAGCGCCTTGGGGCGGCGCTCCAGCAGGGGAGTGAGGTCGAGCATTGCCGCCGTCTCCGCCACCCGCCGGTCGATCTCGGCACCGGCGAGCTTCTTCATCTTCAGCGGAAAAGCGAGGTTTTGCCGCACCGTCATGTGTGGATAGAGGGCATAGTTCTGGAACACCATCGCCACGTTGCGCTGCTGCGGCGGCAAGTCGTTGACGATGCGCCCACCGATGCGGATGGTACCTTCGGTAACCGACTCCAGCCCCGCCACCATACGCAGGACGGTCGACTTGCCACAGCCGGAAGGCCCCACCAGCACCAGCAACTCGCCGTCCGCCACCGTCAGTTCCATGCTGTCGATGACCCGCTCCCCGTCGAAGGACTTGCCCACTTTGTCGAAGACGATCCCTGCCATGGGTTCACCCCTTGATCGCCGATGCCGCCACGCCGCGCACGAACCAGCGCTGGAACAGCAGGAAGATGAGCAGCGCCGGCGAGACCATCATCACGCCGAAGGCGAGGATGTCGCCCCATTGCAGCGGCGGCAGGGTGTAGAAGCTGGCAATGGCCACTGGCAGCGGGCGCACCGCGGGGCCGATGGTGACCATCAGTGGCCACAGGTAGGAACCCCACCACATCAGGAAGGTGAGGATCGCCACGCTGGCGAACACCGGCTTCGAGTTGGGCACGATAATGCTGAAGAAGATGCGCAGGGTCGAAGCGCCGTCCAGCCGCGCCGCCTCCTCCAGCTCGCGCGGCAGGCCGATGAAGAAAGAGTAAAAGAGATAGATGGCGAAGGCGTTGGCGATAAACGGCAGGATCTGGGCGGTGTAGGTGTCGCGCAGGCCGAGCAGGGCGACCTGGTAGAAGAGCGGCACGGCAATCGCCTCCAGGGGCAGGATCATCAACGCCAGCACCAGGTTGAACAACAGGTCCCGCCCACGCCACTGGAGGCGGGCGAAGGCATAGGCGGCCAGCGAGTTGACCAGCAGACCGGTGGCGACGATGGTGCCGGTGATCAGCAGGGAGTTGAGCAGGAAGCGCAGGAAGTCGCTGCGGGCGAAGACGTCGGCATAGTTCTGCAGCGAGGCCTCGCCGGGGATAAAGGCGGCCAGCGAACCGGCCTCCACCAGCACCCGCTGATCCGGCTTGAGACTGCCCACCAGCATCATTACCACCGGGGCGAGGAAGAGCAGCGCCAGGGTAGTGACAAGGAGGTAGTCGAGGCTTCGCCGCAACAGGTGTTTCATGACACCTCCCGTTCCTGTTTCAGCAGCCGCCGCTGCAGCAGGGTGACTGCCAGCACCAGCAGGAAGAACACCACGGTCATGGCGCTGGCGCGGGCCACCTCCTGGCGGGTGAACAGCGCCTGCACGGTCTCGTACATCACCGTGGTGGTGGCGTAGTCGGGCCCGCCGCGGGTCATGATCTGCACCTGATCGAACAGGCGAAAGGCGAGGATGGTGGTGACCAGCATGACGAAGATGAGGGGGTTGCGCAGCTGCGGCAGGGTGATGTGGCGGAAGCGCTGCCAGCGTCCGGCGCCATCGAGTGCCGCCGCCTCGTCGAGTTCGCACGGGATCGCCTGCAGTCCCGCCAGCAGGATCACCATCTGAAAGCCGGCGCCCTGCCAGATGGACAATAGCATGATGGCCGGCAGCGCCAACTGCCTGTCGCGCAGGAAGTCGCGCGGCTGCCAGTGGCCGAAGCTGAGCTGGTCGAGAAAGGCGTTGAGCATGCCGTCCGGTCCGGGGGCGAAGATGAGCACCCACACCACCGCCACCAGCGACATCGGGAAGACCACCGGCATGAAGAACAGGGTGCGGAACAGGACGGTCCCCTTCAGGCCGCGGTTGAGCAGCAGGGCCAGCCCCAGTGCCAACGCCGTCTGCAGCGGCACCACCACGGCGGCGAACAGCAGGTTGTTGCCCAGCGCGTGGAGGAAGGCCGGATCGGTGAAGATGCGACGGTACTGTTCCAGACCGACGAACTCCAGCGGCAGGGGCGAGCCCAGGCGCAGGTTGGTGAAGGACAGCGCCAGCGCCAGCAGAAACGGGAGCAGGACGAAAAGCGTCAGACCCAGCAGGGCCGGTGCGGCCATCAGCAGGGCGACGGAGTTCTGATCCCTGAAACGCCTCACCGCTCCGCCTCCTCCCTGGCGCGGCCGACCAGCGGATAGCCGTGGTTGTCGGCGATCTCGCGGTCGATCGCCTTCGCCGCCGCAGTGAGTGCCGCCTGCACCGAACCGCCGGCGCGGATGCGGTCCACCGCCTGCTGGAACTCGGCGGTAATGACAGGATAGGCGGGGGTGCGCGGGCGCGGCACGCTGTAGCCGCCCTGCAACTGTTCGACGAAGAGGCGCAGGGCGCCGCCCTCGCGGTAGCGGGGGGAGCGGGCGATGGCGCGCCGGCTGGCAGGGACGGCACCGTTGGCCTCGCTCATGGCGAGCACCTCGTCCGGCTGCAGCAGGAAGCGAAGGAATTCGGCAGCCTCGTGCGGGAGGTCGCTGTCCGCAGTGACTGCCCAGCACCAGGAGCCCTGGCCACTGCGGGGGCCGTTGCCGAAGTCGGGCAGGGGGAGCAGCAGAAGGCTGTCGCCCAATGCCTCGTGGTAGCGCGGGTAGTTCCAGTGGCCGCCAAGAGCCAGTGCCACACGGCCGCCGGTGAAAGCGGCATCGTCGATGTTGGGGTCGACCAGGCCTACTTTGATCCACTGCTGCACAGTCTGCAGGGCGGAGACCGAAGCGGGGCCGTCGAGGGTGCCGACAGCACGTTGTGTCTGGCGGTCGATGAGATCACCGCCGGCCGACTGCAGCAGCGGGGAGAAGGCATAGGTGTACCACTCGCCGGCATAGTTGAGCTTGATGTCGAACACCTGCCCGTCGGGGTCCTGCTCCGCCAGCCGCTTCAGCAGCGCATCGAACTCCTTCCGGCTCCAGGGCCGTTGCAGGCTGGGGATGCGGGCGCCGGCCTGTTCCAGCCGGCGGCGGTCGGCATACAGGCCGAGGCCGGAGTCATAGGTGCCCACTGCCCAGAGGCGGCCGTGGTAGCGCCCCTGCTCAAGGATGGAGGGGAGCAGATCGTCGATGAGCGGCTGCGGCAGCAGATCGTCGAGGGTGCGCAGCCGTCCCTGCCAGACGTAGGCGTAGAGGAACGGCCCGTCGAACTCCAGCAGGTCCGGCAGCTCGCCGGCCACCGCCGCCGCCTGTACCTGATCGTTGTAGCTCCCTTCGGGGATGAAGGTGAGATCGACGCGCAGCTTCCCTTTGTGCTGCGCGTTGAAGCGGGCCACCTGGGCCTCCAGGGTACGACGCTCGCTCTCCTGGCCGGCGTGCACCCATACCTCGACAGTGACGCCGGCGCCGGCAGCTTCCTCTTCGTCGCCGCAGCCGCCGAGCAGGGGCAGCAGCGGGACGAGCAGAGACAGGGTCAAAGCGATGCGCTTCCACCGGCTCATGCTGTTGCATCGATATAGTCACGCAGCACCACCTTGCCGGTATCAACGTCACCAGCAAGCAGATATTCAATCCCCTCTTGTAGCAAGGCCCTTCGAAACGCGGGATCCCGTTGGGCACGGTCCTGGATGGTATCTATAAAATCTTTTGTCAAAACTGTCATCACATCCCTGGCGATTTCCGGTGCACCTATGCAGCCTTCACCTTCACGGTTTTTCCAATCCGGGCCAGCATATTGACCAGTCTGTCGATAGTGAACTTGTCAATCTTGCCACGCATCAGATCACTGATTCTCGGCTGGTGAACACCAAACACCTCTGCAGCTTCTTTCTGGCCAAGCCCTGCATCCTCGATATATTGACGCAGTGCAATCATCAATTCTGAACGAATCTTCAGGTTCTGCGCCATCGCCGGATCATCCTCCAGCGCCTCAAATACATTGCGGTAAGCTTTTGAAATCGTCATTTCCGTTTCCTCTGTTCAACCAGTGCCTTGTATCTCACTTTAGCCAACCCGATATCCACCTTGCGTGTTTTCCGTGTCTTCTTCTGAAAAGCATGCAACACGTAAATGGCCTCTTCGAATCGGGCGACGTAGATCACCCGGTAGATACCGGCCGCGTCCTTGATCCGGATTTCAACAGCCCCTGCACCGACGATATTCATTGGCTTCCAGTCACTTGGCTGCAACCCGGCCTGGACATTACTGAGCTCAAAACCCGCTTCCCGACGTGCGCCTGCCGGGAAATGCTTGAGATCGTCCAATGAGCTGCCCACAAAGCGCACGACTTTCATAAGCATCATTATACAAGATCTTATATTTATATCAAGTTTTATATATTTTGGTATATCGGACGTCGGGCAAGATGTGCTGGACCACGAATACCATGAACGGCTCGACACACAGGGTATTGGATCGCCGCGGTGATTTTGAGGAGAAAGGTCTTCGGGGAGCAGCACCCTAATGTGGCCAGAGATTACAACAACCTGGGTTTGGCCTGGGATAACAAAGGCGAATATGACCGGGCGATTGAATACTACAGTCAATCCCTGGTGATTCTTCAAAAGCGATTAGGTGATAATCATCCGAATACCAAAATGGTTAAGAAAAATCTTCGAAATGTACGTAAACAACAAGCAGCGAATCAGTAAACAGGAAACTGTCTTCATAGTGTTCGAAGCCTGGCCGCAGAACAATTTTTCCGGCGCCGCATAAACGGCATAAAAAAACAGTAATCAGTCGGGTTTTACCCCGATTTCACGGACACATCCAAAAAGGGTAATAATTACCCGGGAGGTGTTTCATGCAGAAACGAAGAAAATACTCTGCGGAGTACAAACGGGAAGCTGAGCACCCACTGACGCATGGGCTGTTCGGGCAGCACCTCATCCACCAGCAAGGCCGCGCTTTCGGCCATGCGCCCGCGCGCCCCGCAACTGGGGCAAAAACCCCGACGTTTACAACTGAAGGCGACCAGGTCGCTCTGCGTGACACGAGTCGCAGCGCACCCGCAAGAAGCCGTATTCGAGACGGCCGCATTTAAGGTAATCCTCGAACTCACGCTGCACCGGCACATAGCCCGGCAGTTCCCTGCCCTGCTCCGCAAGACTGGCAGTGAAAGCCGGGTAGTTCTCTACGACGATCCGATAGAGAAGCGTCTGCTCGGATCGGTGACGCTGGTAACGACCAGCATCCCTTCCCCGGATGGCCGTCCTGGCTGCCGCTGAGTGGGGCATGATCCGCGCACTGTAGAACCCCCATTCGGGTTTCATTCAGCACTTCTTCGCTGACGCTCAGGTCGTCCTTGCGATACTGTGTTTTTATACAGTCTATCGCCTGGATGCAGGATCTTGAAGCCTCAGTCGAACTGCCTGCCGTTACCAGACATTGCCAGCCAGTGCCGGTCACTCCCACTCGATTGTAAATAAGACATTTTTATATTTTATTTTCAATGACTTATTTTCCCACCAAATGATAATACCATGAAAAATACCATGTTCAGACTTTGCCGCAAATCGCCTCGTAAATTACCGCGAGAACGCTGTCACGTTGTACAGTAACCAGCCTTGGTTGACTTACTGGACACCTTGGCATATGCTTGGACATATGTCAATTAAAGCTAGAGGATACCTGAATGTCAACTCCTGAACGCCATGTGCGCCTCTTTCGCAACGGGCGCAACCAGGCACTACGCATCCCTCGCGAGTTTGAGCTGGAAGGTGAGGAAGCACTCATCCACAAGGAGGGCGACCGGCTGATCGTGGAGCCGATCCGTAAAGGCAGGCTGCTGGCGCTGCTAGCATCTCTGTCACCCCTGACTGAACCTTTCCCTGATATCGATGATGACCTGCCGCCAGCGGATGATGTGCTGTTGTGAGTGCATCGCTAGCGTATTTGCTGGACACTAACATCCTGTCCGATCTGGTCCGCAATCCACAAGGCGTGATAGCAGCACAGATCACCAAGGCAGGCGAGGATACCGTCTGCACCAGCGTCATTGTAGCCGCAGAACTCCGCTATGGTGCGACCAAGTCAAACTCTGCAAAGCTTGCTGAACGCGTAGATCTGATCCTCTCCGCACTGGAAATCCTGCCGCTGGAAACACCCGCCGACCATCAGTACGCATCATTGCGCCATCACCTCACACGTCAGGGAACGCCCATTGGGCCAAATGATCTACTGATTGCTGCGCATGCTCTTGCAAATGACCTTACAGTTATAACCGCCAATGTCGGGGAATTCTCCCGGGTGCCAGGGCTGAAAGTGAAGAACTGGCTATAGGCATAGCCTGCGACGGCTGTCCAAAACACATTCCGGTTGGCATTTACTTATGGAATGACATCAGTTTACGTTTCTCTTACTTGATGCGGCCTACCATTGCCAAGGTAGTGCCCCAATAGGGCTTAATTGTAAGTTTGCCACTGCGGCCATAAGCCGTAGGTTTGTTATTTACTGTTAACGGATAAAAATAATTGACTCACCGGTTGAATTTTCTGTTCAGTTCCCACTTTGTCGACCGGAATTCGTGTGAAGTGATCTGGGTGCCGAAGGTGAGAGCGCATGAACCTACAGCCGCCCAATCCAGTGTGGCACATGCTCAATCACGAAGACCATGTACGGCTCAACACATGACATGGTATTGGATCACCACGCTGATATTGAGTGCCACAATACCATGATCTATACCATGCAAAAGTTTGTTTGCTTGTGTACCTGCCAGCGCCAGATCTGGCCTACTCCCACTCGATTGTAAATAAGCCGTAAAAAGCCAGTGATGGCGCAGATTTTACGGTGGTCATTAAGTGTCGATACCATGAAAAATACCATAGTCAAATTTGTTATTGATATTATGTTACGTCAATTATCTATATAACCAAACAAGTAGCAACAATATAAATATTAACTTTCTTTATCAACTTTGTCCTGGAAAATCATCCCTTGCGAGCGGTCCTCGGATGAAGGTTCAATCCAACCTGCCTGCCTGATTCAGCGCCGAGAGCTCATCAAACCCGCCGATGGGCTCATCGTCGATGAAGATTTGCGGCACGGTGCGCCGGCCAGATCGCTCCACCATCTCCAGCGCGCGAGCCATATCCAAAGAGATGTTAATCTCCTCGTAGTCGAGCCCTTTGCTCTCCAGCAGCGCCTTGGCATGTACACACCAAGTGCAGTTGTGGGACGAATAGACTTCGATGTGTTTCATGGTCCTGTCTCCTTTACGGTTAGTAAAATTGTCACTTCATATGATGATGTTGTAGTGCCCCTCAAAACGATGCTGAAGGTTATCGAACCCAGCTTGAATTATGCTGGCAATCGCATCTACGAGACCGTCTTCAGCACCTTCGTCTGGATCAAAACTCATACGCCATTCGATAAAGGTTTGTTTGCCTTCGGCAACCGGCCGCAGTCGAATCGTTGTTTTGGCATTTGACATCGGCATCGGAGCCTCGAGAAACTCAGCGCCACAAGATTCAAGACGGCGAAACTTTGTCGCATATCGCCAAGCGCTACGCGACCCGCGTGGAACTGCTCAAGGACGTGAACGATATCAATGGCCACGCCATCCGCGCCGGCAAATACCTGATGATTCCGGTGGCGGCCAAGTCACTGAAAAATTACCGTCTCAGCAGCGACCAGCGCCTGCGCAACACCCAGCAACGCCCACGCGGTGGTACAAAGCAGACCCATATCGTGAAAAACGGCGATACCCTGTGGGACATCGCCCGT
>JASBUE010000174.1 GCA_030148045.1 Candidatus Tenderia sp. | reverse complement strand
TATTCGACATCGTGCGCCATTTCATTTTCGGCAGCGAGCCATCATCTATGATGATGGTGGTGATGGGTGTCGTGGCGCTCATTGCCAACACCATCTGCCTGGTGTTGATATATAAACACCGTGACGGCGAGGTGCATATGCGGGCCAGTTGGATCTTTTCCACTAATGATGTCCTCGCCAATTTGGGCGTCATCGCCGGTGGTTTGTTGGTGGCCTATACCGGGTCATCTTATCCCGATCTCATTATCGGCCTGATGATTGCCGTGCTTGTGATCCGCGGTGGTGTTCGCATATACAAAGATGCCAGTGCGGAAAAGGACCGAGAGGCGGGTTGTCATGGATAACGAAAACAAGTCCGCTGTAAAAATCGCCTATTTTTCAGATCTGCTAAGAAGCGATCAGGAGTGGCCGCGCCCATGCGCTTCTGTGCCGGGATCTGGAGGCGCGGGATCGTTACCGAATCGAAGGCAGTCCGACCTTTGCATTGAACGAAGGTCGTCAAAAACTGTACGGAAATCTGGGTTATCGCGTGATCGAGGTCAACGTGCAGGAGCTGATCGAAGGCAAACACTCAGGCCAGGCCAGTTGGTGTTAGCGTGATGGCGATAACCCCTCAGGTAGTGACCTCGGCGCTCTCCGGCTTGCTGTTGGTCGTCGGCTTTTTCGGTGCCAAGCTCGGATTGCCGCCGCTGCCTGAGACTGGTCTCTATATTTTAGCCGTCGTCATCGGCGGCTGGTTTTTTGGCCGCGAGGCCATCGAAGAGCTGGTCAGGGAACAGAAGATTGGCATTGAACTGCTGATGAGTATTGCGGCGGTGGTCGCGGGACTCATGGGACAGTGGGCCGAGGCCGCCATGCTGGTCTTTCTCTATTCCATCTCCGAGGCTGCCGAGGTCTACACCGAGGAGCGCACGCGCAGTGCCATCCGCGCACTCATGGACCTGGCGCCAAAAACGGCCCTGGTGCAACGCGACGGCAAGGAGATTCGCATGCCCGTCGAGGAGCTCCAGGTGGGCGATGTGTTTATCGTCTATCCCGGCGAGGCGGTGGCGACCGATGGCGAGATCATCAATGGTCATTCCAGTGTCAATCAGGCGCCGGTGACCGGAGAGTCGGTGCCGGTGGAAAAATCCGTCGGCGATAGTGTGTTCGCCGCCACCCTCAATGACGAGGGTGCGCTCACCGTGCGGGCCACCAAAACCACGGCGGACAACACCCTGGCGCGCATCATCCAGCTGGTGGAGAAGGCCCAGGCCAGCAAGGGCAGAAGCCAGCGTTTTATCTAGCGTTTCGGCCACCGTTACAGCCCTGTGGTACTGGGGGTGGGCATCCTGCTTGCCGTGGTGCCGGGCCTGCTGGGTATGGGTTGGGAAGACTGGCTGACCCGCGCCACCGTCTTCATCGTAGCCGCCGCGCCCTGTGCCCTGGTGATCGCCATTCCCATCACCCTGGTGGCAGCCATCGGTACCGCTGGGCGCAACGGTATTCTTATTAAGGGCGGCGTCCATCTGGAGAACCTGGCCCGGATTCGCGTGGTGGCCCTGGATAAGACCGGTACTCTGACCCTGGGGCGGCCGCAGGTTACGGACATCTATCCTATGAACGGACACACTGAAACTGACGTGCTTGCCTCAGCTGCCGCACTGGAGCTGCGCTCCCAACACCCCCTCGCTCGCGCCATCCTCGAACGGGCCGAAAGCGCAGGCATCAAGTCACATGAGGCGGCGGACTTCACCACACTCACCGGCGCAGGAGCCAGGGGCAGGATTGGCGACGAAACGGTTTATGTCGGTAACCCCAGGCTATTCGCCGGTTTTAAGACGGCTTTCGACGATGCGGAACAGCGCATAGAGTCCCTGCAACGTGAAGGCAAGACCGTGGTGCTGGTGGGCACGGAGACCGCTGTGCATGGCTTGATCGCCATTGCCGATCCCTTGCGGCCCGAGGTTCGCGAGGCCATCGCTGGACTCAAACGTGCCGGTATTCATAAAATCATCATGCTGACCGGCGACAATCGCCTGGCCGCCGAGGCTATCGCCCAACAGGCGGGAATCGACGAGGTTTTCGCCGAACTCAAGCCGGAGGACAAGACACGCAAGGTTGACGCGTTAGATAAACAATATGGCCGGGTGGCCATGGTTGGCGACGGCGTTAACGACGCTCCGGCACTGGCCGCCGCCCATGTGGGTATCGCCATGGGCGCCGCCGGGACCGACGTGGCGCTGGAAACAGCGGATGTGGCATTGATGGCGGACGACCTTTCGCGGCTTCCCTACCTCATTCGTTTCAGTCACCGCAATTGGGCCGTGATCCGTCAAAACCTGGCCTTGTCGGTCGTCGTCATCGGAAGTCTGATTATCGGCGCTGTGACCGGGGTATTTTCATTGCCCATCGCCGTGCTCGCCCATGAGGTGAGCGAATTCGTGGTCATCGCCAGTGGCTTGAGGATGTTGAGGGCTTAGCGCGTGTTTCGTCTGTTAATGCTGCTTGAAAATGCCACGGCCTGGGATTTTCTGGATCAGGGCCTATTGAACGAGTTAGGAGAAGCGGGTTTCGAGAACATTCGGCAGGTGTTCATTATCCACGATTTTTTGCCTGTGACGCTGGCGGACAACCCTTTTCCGGCCAGGAAAGTTGAAGATTAGATTAGGCAAGATATACGACAACATGATAGGAGAACCATTATGAAGATCACGCTATTGAACAGCAAGACTTGTCATTGCTCTGATCTGGAGCAGGAATTAAACGCACTCGGCTTCAGTTACGAACGTTTTTTTGTCGAAGATAACCCCGAACTCGCGGAACGTTTCGGCATTCGGCATTGTCCCACGTTGATTGTGGATGAGAAGCGGGTGATTCCCATCGATGAACAAAATGTGGCCCGGCTTAAAGAACTGCTGGCATAGGATTGGCTCACACTTTTTAACACAACATCAATAGCGAGGTTATGCCCATGAAGACGAAATACGGCTTTGGCAAAACTGTTCCCATGGATTTTGAGGCTGCGATAGATGTCGTGACTCACGCGCTGCAAACAGAAGGTTTCGGTGTGCTTACCGATATTGACGTGGCTGCCACGATGAAGAAAAAGCTGGGGGAAGAGATGCCGCCTTACCGAATTCTTGGGGCCTGCAATCCCTCTCTGGCTCATCAGGCGATTACTAATGAACCCTCCATTGGCCTGTTGTTGCCTTGCAATGTGGTTGTTCGTCAGGAAGAGAGTGGCGTCGTACATATAGAGTTCATGAATCCCGAGTCGGTATTAAGCCTGGTGGATAACCCCGCTGTTGGAGAGCTTGCCAGTGAAGTGAAATCCCGCTTAGAGCGGGTGCTTGCGACGCTATAAGCCGCTCTATAATCATGCGTCGATTCATCCGCCATTTCGCATTGTGTATCGTCGTGGCTCCCAACGGGTGAGGATTGTTCGCGTCTTAGCGCCCTGTGCGATTAAAGCTTTATGAACACCTTAGAGTCCCCCGATCAGCACTGGATGCGCCACGCCCTGCATCTCGCCGAGCGGGCCGGGCGCGAGGGTGAGGTGCCGGTGGGGGCGGTGCTGGTCAAGGATGACAAGCTGATCGCCGAAGGCTGGAACCGGCCGATCCAGAGCAGCGATCCCTCCGCCCATGCCGAGATGGTGGCGCTGCGTGCCGCAGGCCAGGCCGTCGATAATTACCGTCTTTGCGATACCACTCTCTATGTCACCTTGGAGCCCTGCACCATGTGCGCCGGCGCTATCATTCATGCCCGCGTGAAACGGCTGGTGTTCGGCGCCTATGATCCAAAGACGGGCGCCGCCGGCAGCGTCTTCGATGTCTTCGGCCGTGTCGAACATAACCATTCCGTCGAGGTCAGCGGCGGTGTGCTGCAACAAGAGTGCGCCGAGGTGCTGACGGCCTTCTTTCGCGCGCGGCGCGGAAAGTAGACGGGGTGGTGTATTAACGCAAAGGATGCAGGGGCTTATAAGTTTGTTTTCTTTGCGTTCTCTGCGCCGCTATCACAGCCAACCCAAGATAATCAGCGGATTTGCTTGGCATTTCCAGGGTGAGTCATTAGAGTGGGTGAGATGCAGCCTGTCGCCCGAAAAGTATGGACCACGGTTATCTAAACGAGATTCTGATTTTATTTTCAGTTGCCGTCGCGGCCGTGGTGGGGTGTCTGCATATGCGTCTGCCCCCCATACTCGGTTATCTGCTGATCGGCGTCCTGGTCGGCCCCTATGGGTTGGCGTTCGTTACCGATACCGAGCATACCCGCGCCCTGGCCGAGTTTGGCGTGGTGTTCCTGTTATTTACCATCGGCCTTGAGTTTTCCCTGTCGCAGTTGGTCCACATGAAAGGGGCGGTGCTGGGACTGGGTGGTGCCCAGGTGATCGGCACCACGGTTATCGTGGCGCTGCTCGCCGGCCGTTTCGGTGTCGATTTCGAGGCGGCACTGGTGCTGGGCGGCATCATCGCCATGTCCTCCACCGCGCTGGTGATCAAACAGATGACCGATCAGGTGGAATTGCATTCGCGTCATGGCCGCAATGCTGTCGGCATCCTGCTGTTTCAGGATTTGATGGTGATCCCGTTCCTGATCCTGGTGTCGCCGCCATCGGTGGCGCGGGACGCCAGCGCCGGGATGACCGTGCTTGTGGCGGTGGCCCAGGGTCTGGCGGCTCTGGCGTTGATCTATGTGCTCGGTCGTTGGGTGTTGCGGCCGCTGTTTCATTTCGTGGCCCGCTACCGCTCCATGGAGCTGTTTACCCTGACAGCCCTGTTGATCAGCCTGGGCGCCGCCTGGTTGACCAATCAGCTGGGGCTGTCCCTGGCCCTGGGCGCCTTCGTCGCCGGGATGATGCTGGGGGAGACCGAGTTC